>RFWS01000179.1 GCA_009921985.1 bacterium
CGTGACATCCTTCCGCTTGAGCAGTTTTTTCAGCAGATTGAAACGTGGCTCGCTCTTTTCGATGACCTTGAGTTGAAACTGCTCGGGAATCAGCGGCAGACTTTCAAAGCTCCACTTCCCCTTCCCCTTCCCGTACTCGCTCGGTTTGCACAACTCCACCAAATGACCGACGGCGGAGCTGAGCACAAACTGGTCCGACTCCCAGTGCTCCCCCTCCTTCTTAAAACCCGTCAGCGCCTTGGCCAAGTCATTGGCCACGCTCGGTTTCTCCGCGATGATCAGTTTTTTGGCCATGTCTTAATCTATACGTGTGAAGACTTTACCGGGCATTTGTCGCACCCGGTGCTTCATCTCAAGCTTGAGGAGGGTGGCGGACACAACCGGGGAAGGCAACCCGCATTTTCGGGTGACCACATCCACCTGCAATTCATCCCGCCCCAATGCCTCCAAAATCCTTCTTTCTTCCGCGTTCAGATTGCCTGGTGGCGGAGCCGGGGTAGGCATCTCTGACCTTGGCAGAAGAAATTCGAACTCCGCCAAGACATCCTCGACTGACTCGACCAGCCGTGCCCCGTCCTTGATGAGCTGATGGCAGCCACCGGACTGCGGCTGATCGATCCGGCCGGGCACAGCAAAAACCTGCCGCCCCTGCTCCAGGGCCTGTCGAGCCGTGATCATCGCCCCGCTCGCCCGGGCTGCCTCGATGACCAGTAGTCCTTTGCTCAGCCCGCTGACGATCCGGTTGCGCATCGGGAAAGTCTGCCGGTCCGGCGGTGTTCCCAGACAAAATTCACTGAGCAGACATCCGCCTGCCTCCACCATCTTTTCCGCCAACACATGATTCTCCGCCGGATAGATCTGGTCGAGAGAACAACCCAACACCGCGGCCGTTTTCCCCTTCGCCGCCAAGGCCCCCTGATGAGCCGCCGTATCGATGCCCCGCGCCAACCCGCTCACCACCCCGATGCCCGCAAAAGCGAGCTGGTAACCGAGCTTCTTCGCCAAATCGATGCCGTACCCCGAGGCATCCCGTGTCCCCACCACCCCGATGCAGGTTCCCTTCACCGCATCCAAGCTGCCGCGGTAATAGAGCACGAGAGGCGGATCATGAATCTCTCGCAACAGCGCCGGATAGTCTGGGTCTTCAAAATCGATGACCTTCAGGCCGAGCTTACGGATTTTTTCCAGTTCCACCGCCAGGTCGAAGGCCTTCTCCCATCCCCGGATGGATTCCGCCACGGCCTGCCCGATTCCCTCCACCCCGGCCAACCTTTGGGTCGGTTGAGCGAAGAGTCCCTCGACCGGCCCGAAAACCTCCCGCAGCTTCCGCACCCGGACCGGGCCAACCAGACGGAGAGAGTTGAGGACGAGGTAAGCCTCGGTCCGCGTCATCCCTTGGCCGGTCGGCCCTCCCGCACCTCCTCCAACGCCGCCATCACCTTCTTCTCGGAAATATCTGCAACCAGATCCGCCTTGCCGATCTTGCGCAGCAGCACCCATCGGATGCCCTCCGAAGTCGCCTTTTTGTCGCGGGAAATCCAGTTGCCCAAGCGGTCCCACCGCAACTCCGGATGCGTGATTGGCAAGCCGTGAGCCCGGATCGCCGCTTTGAGTTTCTCCGCCGTCTTTTTCTTGAAGCCGCGGGCTTTCACCGAAAGGTGGGCGGCCACCGCCATCCCGATCGCCACTGCCTCGCCGTGTCGGAGCCCGTCGTATCCCAGGATTCCCTCCAGCCCGTGGGCCACCGTATGGCCGAAGTTCAGCAGAGCCCGCTTGCCCTTCAGGTCCCTCTCGTCCTCGCCGGCCAGCTTCGCCTTGATCTCCACGCAGCGCTTCACGACCTTGCCCATCGAGCGCGGAGCCCCCTTGGCCAGCGACGCAAAAAGTTTCGAATCCGCGATCGCGCCGCACTTCAGCACCTCGGCCATCCCCGCCCGCTTCTCCGCCGGGGAGAGAAACTGGAGCCACCGCAGATCCGCCAAGACCGCCTTGG
>RFWS01000180.1 GCA_009921985.1 bacterium
AGCACCGTCTCCGCCTGGTCATCGGACTGATGGGCCAACCACAGCTCATTCCTTTGATGGGAGCGCATTGCGCTCTCGAAAAATTTCCAGCGCTCCTCCCTCGCCTCCCCTTCCCCGGTGCGGCCCGCTTTCCCGGCGCGGCCCGGCACCACCCGCAACTTTCTTTTTTTCCCCCACGCCCGCACCCAGCGGGCATCCGCCTCCGCCGTTCGCCCTCTCCACCGATGATTGAAGTGCAGAAGGACCGGTCGGACCTGCAGCCGGTGCAGGGCCTCCGCCAAGACCACACTGTCCGCTCCTCCGGAAAGGCCCACCGCCGGTCGCTTTCCCGGGGAAACCCGGCGGTGGACCGCCTCCAGAACCCTTGCCCAGGTGCCCTTGCGGGAGAGGCCTTTCTGGCCCATCCTCTCCCTTCCCATGGGTCGTTCCCGTTTCATTCTCCTCATCGGCCTCATTCTGCTCGGCAGCAGTCTGGCCGCCAACCTCCTCTTCCTCGCCCGCGATCACCGGCCCTTTTCCAAAAAGCCCCACCTCCAGCCCGCCCCCATCTTTGACGAGGAGTTGGTGGAGGGGGACGACTCCCAGAAGAAACGCATCGCCAAGATCGATCTCTTTGGACTCATCGCCCAGGAAATCCCCGGGGAAATGGGGTCCAGCATGGTGGACGACCTCATTCTCCAGATCCGTCAGGCCGCGTATGACGATTCCGTCGCCGCCCTGCTCATCCACATCGACAGCCCTGGCGGCGAGGTCACCGCCAGCGACAACCTGTATCGGGAACTTACCCTCACCCGCGAGGAAAAGCCGGTCATCGTTTATATGGATTCCGTGGCGGCCTCCGGCGGGTACTACACCGCGGTGGGCGGCTCCCATCTCGTCGCCCATGACCTCTGCGTCACCGGCAGCATCGGGGTCATTCTCCAAACCCTGAACTTCGAGGGCCTCTCCAAAATCCTCGGCGTCTCCTCCCTCACCTTCAAGAGCGGCGCCCTCAAGGATCTCCTCAACCCCTCGCGGCCCGCCACCGAACAGGAAAAGAAACTGGTGCAGGACATGATTCTGGAAACCTTCGACCGTTTCTCGTCCATTGTGATCCATGAACGTAACTTTGCGGACGCCAAACTGCCCGGGGATTTGGCAGACGGCCGGATTGTCTCGGGCCAGAAGGCCCTGGAGCTAAAACTGGTCGATGCCACCGGTTATCTGGATGACGCCATCGCCGATGCCCGCCAAATCGCCAAACTGCCCGAGGACGCGCCGGTCATCCGTTACGTGGCCCCCTTTCATTGGAGCCGTCTTTTCCGATTCCTTGGCCAGAAAAGCGAATCCCAAAACAAGGTTCAACTCAGTCTGTGGCCGGAGTCCTTCCGCCTTCAGGCCGGTAAACTCTACTATCTTTCCACCCACCTCTTTTCCCGGCGCTGATCCGAACCCATGACTCCCGGCCGCAGGGGTTGATCAGGAAGTGAACCCGGACCGGAAACCCAACCAGCCGGGAACCATCCCGGCACACGAAAAGAAGATAAAAAAAAAGGGGGGCCGATTGCCCCCCTTTTTTCAGGAAAACGGGTTATTCGTTCGAACCGGACGGGGTCGGCTGCGGCTGTTCCTTTTTGACAGGCGCCTCGGCTTTGATGATTTCAATCGTCGCCACCGTTTCCACATCACTGCCCTTGGGAGTCGCTTTCACAATCCAGCCCTTCTTCAAATCGGCCACCGTCTTGGCCTCGCCGTTGAGGGTGACTTTGGTCTCCGCGTCGACCTTGAAGGCGGTGGAGGCCTCGGCCCCCTTCTTTTTGACCGTGATTTTTTTATCGGAAACATAACCGACTCTCCCCTCCGTCGGACTGGTGGAGGTGTTGGGTACCGCAGGCTTTTTGGCGGGCTTGCTGGCATCTTGGGCCAACAGAGGAAGAGCCAAAGCGGCCAATAGGGTGAGGGCGAGTGTGA
>RFWS01000019.1 GCA_009921985.1 bacterium
ACCCGCACATGGCTTTGGGCGGCCAGGTTGTAAATTTCATCCGGCTGGGTCTCTCCCAGGATTTTAATCAGGGAACTGGCATCGCTGAGGTCCCCATAATGCAGGAACATCTTGGTGCCTTTTTCATGGCGATCCTTGTAAATTGGATCGATCCTCTCGGTGTTGAAACTGGAAGAGCGTCGGATGATGCCATGAACCTCGTAGTTCTTGCTGAGCAGTAACTCCGCCAGGTAGGAACCGTCCTGTCCGGTGATTCCGGTGATGAGGGCACGCTGGGCCATGACTAAGCCTTCTCCAGAAGAGGCCGGGCGCGGGAATCCAGTTTTTTGGCCAGTCGCAGGTCCAACTCGCTCACCCCCCCCACGTCATGGGTGGTGAGTTCGATTTTGACGGCGGCAAAAGAGTGCTGGAGATCGGGATGATGGTTCATCTTTTCGGCCTCCAAGTTCACGGCGGTCACAAACATGGCGGCCGCGATAAAATCGGAAAACTTGTACTCCCGGACGATACTTCCCCCAGCCTGTTTCCAGCCGTCGAGGGTGGAAAGGACCACTTCAATCTGGTGTCCGGTCATCTTCACGGCCATCTGGGTAAAATATCGGGCCGGTCGCCGCACCCAAGCTTGGAATTTTCGGCAGGCGAAGACACTCTGGAAGGATGCCGGAACTCGCCGAAGTTCTTTACTTCAGCCGCCGCTGGCGCCCCGGATTGGGGGAAAAAATCGTCCGTGTCCATCTGCATTCCGCCAAACGGGTGTTCCGCGGCACCGCGACCCACAAACTCCAAAAGAAGTTGCCGGGTGCAACGATGATCTCATGCGAGACGCACGGCAAACAGATGCTTTTCCGTTTCGGCCGAAAGGGTTGGCTGGGAATTCACCTCGGCATGACGGGAAAACTGTTGACGGAAAGTCCGGAGCATTCGCCCGGGAAACACGACCACCTGGTCCTCTACACCCGCCGACGAGCTTTGGTGTTTCAGGATCCGCGACTCTTCGGTCGGGTTCGCTTCACCTGCTCTTCTCAATCTCCCCCGTGGTGGAGCACCCTTCCCCCGGGGATTTTGTCCCGGGACTTCTCCCTCTGCCGCCTTGCGGCTGTGTGCCGCCGGCGTGGTCACACCCCCCTGAAGGCCCTGCTTTTGCTGCAGGAATTTTTTCCCGGCATCGGCAACTGGATGGCGGATGAAATTCTCTGGCAGGCACGCCTCGATCCCCGCACCCGCGCGGGTGCGGTCGACCGGACCGGGCTCATGGAAATGCACCGAAAAATCAGGAAAGTTTCCCGGGAATCCATCCGGATCATCGGTCGGGACTGGTCGGATCCACCCCGTTCCTGGCTTTTTTTGCACCGCTGGTCGGATGGCGGGAAATGTCCACGCTGTCAGCAAGGACTTCTCCGGCGGCCCGTAGGCGGGCGAACCACCTGTTGGTGTCCTTCCTGCCAGAAGCCGGCTCTTCCTCGCCGTTCCCTCTCCTCTTAAAATATCGCTATGTTCAAGTCCGGTCTTCCCCGGCGCATCCAGCCCTCCCTGCAAAAAAACGAGGACCCACCTCCTCTGTCGAAAAAATCCCCGCTCACCCTCCCTCCTTGGCGGCGGGCGGCCGGGTTGGCCGGAGCTGCCATTTTTCTGGGGCTGGCTTTACTCACCGGCCTCTATTTTCTCCTCCGCGGCCCATCCTATTCCAAAAACGACGATGAACTCCGCACCCCGCAGATGTTGCAGGCCGATTATGCCCGCTGGAGCAGTGGCCTGCGGCAAATCACCCAGGCCGCCATGGATGGAAATGCCCCGGCCGTCCCAGTCCTCTCCCCAGCGGTGAACGCCGATCCTTCCACCCTCGGTTGGTGGAAAAGGTGGCGAAACCTTCCCCCCGAAGGCCTGGCCAAAATCGTTTTGGCCAGGCGTCTGCCCCCCCAGATCGAACTGACCGGATTGACCCCACGCCGGATGCTGCAGGACGAGGATGGGGTTTCTGTCGATTACGAGATTCGGCTGAAAGCCAGGGAGGATATCGTACTCGCGCCCGTCGTTCCGGTGGCGGTTCCTCCGGGGCTCTCCACCCCCCATCAGCGACTTCTACCCCGGGTGGTCTACGCCTACGACCTGCCGCCGGGAAAGGTGTTTGATCTCGCCCAGGCCAAGACCGTCATTCCTGCCGGCACCACCGTAATCGGAGGTTGGACCCTACGCCGTGCGGTCCGGTCGTCCGGCACCTGGATGGCGCTGAGCGCAGATCTTCTTCCCATGACCCGCATCCCGGCGCTCGAGGCAATTTTTGTGAAGGAGGCCACCACTCCCCCTCCCGCCCTGTTACGATCCAAAGGAGAACTGGAAAACAGTGAGGCCAAGCGTCGATCCGCACTTCAATCTCTCGACGACCGGTTGGCCTCCATCGCCGCGGACGTGAAGCAGTACCGGCAAAGCCTCATGGCCGGGGTACCCGCCGCGATGAAAAACAAGGGATTTGGGGCCGGTAGCGGTGTCCCGACCGCCGCCGGCATCGGAGCGATGGGTGGTGCGGCCACCGGAGCCGGCATCGGAGCGATGGCGGGAGGGGGAGACGGTGCCGCCATCGGGGCCGGCGCGGGTGCCTTCGCCGGGATGCTGATCGGGGCCCTGGTAGCCCACCACGAGCATGAAAAACAGGTGGAGCAGGAAAAAGGGCGGTGGAACGGGACGTAAAAGAGTATGAGCGAAAACTGATGCGGGAGTTTGAAAATGAACTGAACCAGGAAGCCACCCGCCAGGATTCCACGCTGTCCCGCCCCAGTTCCACCCCATAAGATTTCCTATGGGCCGCACTGCCAAAAAAGACGCCGTGGTTCGTCGGTTGATCCTCGCCGGCATCTGTGCCGGAACCGCCGTCTTTTTCGGTCTTTTGGCTCTGATCCAGTTCAAGCCTCTCCTCGAAGCGGAAAATTATACCCGCGACCTCCGCGTCCGTTTTGGCAAAACCGCCCCGATTGCCCCTGAGGTGGTCTTCCTCTCCATCGACAAACAGTCCTACAACGACGTTTTGATGGAGGAAGAGATCGCCGCCCACCCGGCCCTCGCGGAAATGTCCACCGGCTCCTGGCCGTGGCGGCGCTCGGTCTGGGGCCATGTCATCCGCCGGGTGGCGGAAGCCGGCGCCAAGGTGGTGGCCCTCGATCTGATGTTCCCGACCCCGAAGGAAGGGGACGATGAACTTCTCCTAGCCCTTGACGAATTCGGCAACCGGGCCGTGATCGGCGGCACCTTCGAGGAAGTCAGCAACCTCGGACGCAGCTCGGTGCAGTTGGCCCTGCCAGCCATGCTCGCCGCCAACGGGGCCGGGGAAATTTCCTCAGACAACGCCAACGGGCGCGTGGGCTACGTCAACCTCTGGCCTGACGCCGATGGCATCATCCGCACCGCCCATTACCGCCGCGTCTTTCAGGACACCTCCGCCATCTCCCTGACCGGTCGGATGCTGGAAAAGGCGGAGTGGGGAGACCGGATTCCCGCCGGAGCCAGCGGTCTTATCCGCTACGCCGGTCCCCCCAACTTTAACTACAAGGCGATCCCCATCTACCAGCTATTCGTACCGTCCACCTGGGAAAAAGTTTTTCAGAACGGAGAGATGTTGCGGGAAAAACTGGTTCTGGTCGGTCCCTACGGAAACTGGTCCAAGGACGTCCTCAAGACGCCCTATCCGAACCCCATGCCCGGGCCAGAAGTGCATTTGGCCGCCTTAGGTGCCGCACTCACCGGCAGTTTCCTGCAACTCCCACCCCCCTGGGCCCCCACCGCCCTTCTGGTGGCCGGCGCGGTCCTCGCCCTTCTGCTCATTCTCGCCACCAGCCAGCCGGTGCTTCGCCTCGCTCTCCTCCTGCTTGCGGCGGTGGGATACGCCGTCCTGACCTTTTTCGTTCAGGACCGGCTGGACCTGGTCCTTCCGGTCGTCAACCCCGCCCTCACCCTTTTGCTGGGAGGGGTCGGCTGCCTGAGTTACGAATTCGTCCTCGAACAGCGCGAGAAACGCCGGGTGCGCGGGATGTTCTCCACCATGGTCAGTCCGGAAGTGCTCGCCTACATGCAGGCCGATCCCGACCGTTTCCGACTCACCGGGGAAAAGAAAATGGCCACGATGTTTTTCTCCGACCTGGCCGGCTTCACCACCATCTCCGAATCCGTCACCGCCGAAGATCTGGCCAAAATCCTCAATCGTTACCTCACCCCGATGAGCAACCTGGTCACCAAATACGGCGGCTACATCGACAAGTATGCCGGGGACGCCATCATGGCCGACTTCGGCGTCCCTGTTTGGCCCGACGCCGATGCCGACTCCCACGCCTGGAAGGCCTGCTGGTCCGCCTTGGAGCAGCAGGAACGCCTGCAGACCCTCAAACAGGAGCTCAAGGCGGAGTACGGCTGCGATATCGATGCGCGGATGGGAATCAACACGGGCGAGGTGGCCGCCGGCAACATGGGCTCCGAACAAAAGTTCCAGTACACCGTCATGGGAGACGCTGTGAATCAGGCCGCCCGGTTCGAGCCGGCCAACAAGCCTTTCGACACCCATATCATGATCGGCGGCAAAACGTACGAGATGGCCAAGGACAAGATCGAGGCCCGCTTTTTGGCCAACATGATCGTCAAGGGCAAGACCGAGCCCGTCCCCTGCTACGAACTTCTCGCAAAAAAAGGGGAATTGCCGGAGGCCAAAACCCGCGTTGTCCGGTTGTTTGAAGAGGCCTGGAAACTTCATGCCGATAAAAGATTTCAGGAGGCTATCGCCAAGTTTGACGAGGCCTTGGCCCTCGATCCCCACGACGGCCCTTCCAAGGCCTACCGCAAGATCTGCGAGGGATTCCTGAAAACCCCTCCCCCGGAAGGTTGGGCGGGGGAGTACATTCAAACCTCCAAATAGCCCGGAGGCCGGGCGACGGGTGCACTTGAGCCATCCCATCACGCACATTTTTTTTGACCTGGGAAACATCCTGGTGGGACTGCGGGCCGGGGAAAAACTTCGGGCCTTGGCGAAATCCTCCGGGCAGGAACTGACCGCCTTTTGCGAAAAGATCTGGTCCCACGAGCGGGCCCATGACTACGAACGGGGACGGCACACCTGCGACGAATATTTCACCCTGTTGGCGGAGGAACTCGACTTGGGACATGCCCAGCCCGAGTTACGCGAGGCTTTTTGCGACATTTTTTATCCCCTGCCGGAACGGGTCGAAATCGCCCGGAAGCTTGCCACCCGGTATCCCCTTGGGCTGATTTCCAACACCTGCGCGGCCCATATCCGGCATTTGGAATCGGCGTATGACTTTTTTCCGATTTTTCATCCCCGGATCTACTCCCATGAGGTGGGTTCCCGGAAACCACATCCGGAAATCTACGAAAAAGCCCTGTCGGCGGCCGGGGCCAAGCCCGAAGGATCTCTTTTTATCGACGACTTGGCTGAAAATCTGGAAACCCCGGCCCGCTCGGGCTGGAAAACCATCCATCTTTCTCCCCAGAGGGATCTGGCGGCCGCCCTTCATCAGGCGGGAGTTCCTCTTTCCTAGGTCTTTTTGATGGTGACCGGAGGCGGTCCACCCATGCTTCCATCGCCCTCTGGTCCGGATCCAGGAACTGCCGCCGTTTCCGCCGCCGGCTGATCAGCCCCGGCGGTCGGCGGCGTCCGTTTCCGGCTCACCGTCTTGCTGTAGTAGTATTCCGTGTATTTATAGTAGCCGTATTCCGGTTGCTTGGGATCCACGCCGTTGAAGATGATCCCCAAGACCTTGGCGTTGCGTGAATACAGGGCCTCAAGGGTGTTGCGCATCAGGCGGCAGGACGTCCGACCGGCACGGTACAATACCAGAGTGCCGTCCACTTTGGGGGCCAAACTTGGGGTATCGTCGACAGCCAGCACCGGCGCCGTGTCAAAAATGACCATTTCAAATTCGCTGCGCAGTTCCTCCATCAAATTTTCGCAGGCGGCGCTAAAAATCAATTCCCCGGGATGTCCGGTAGGTTCCCCGGCGGACATAAAAAAAAGATTCTTATAACGCGTGGGTTGAACCACTTTGCGCCACTCCGCCTGCCCCCCCAGGACCTCAGCCAAGCCCGGTTCCCCATCCAACCCGAAAAGCCGGTGCAACCCCCCTCGCCTCATGTCCCCATCGATCAACAAAATCTTCTGGGTGGTCGCAAAGGAAAGGGTCAGGGCCAGATTTGCGGTGACCGTGGATTTGCCGTCCCCTGGCGTGGGGCTGGTGACGAGAATGATTCGGTTCTTTTTTTGCCCATCGGCCCCCACGAAACGAAGGCTGGATCGGATGTTCCGGAAACTTTCCGCGTAGACGTGCCGCGTGTCCTGAGGGTTCAAAAGCGGCAAACGGCCGTCGGCATCGGGAAGCTCCTCGGGAACCTGCCCATAAATCGGTTCCGTAAAGTGCTCCGTCAGTTCCACCACCGTGGACACCCGGTCATTGAAACGATCCAAAAGGAACAGTAACCCGCCCGAGAGGATCAGCCCAACGCCCAACCCCAGCAGAAGCGTCCGGACCGCGCCGGGCTTGACCGAGATTGCCGGGGTTGCCTGCTCGAGAATATTGACATCAAACTGGCTAACATCCTGGCTGACATTCACATTCTGCACGGTGCCCAGCAGCGAGTCGTACAACTGTTTCTGCCGGTCGCGTTCCGTTTTAAGTTTATCGAACTCCGCCATTTTTCGCCCCACCTCCAGAGCCTTGGTTTCCGACTCCGCGACAATTTTTTCCAGGTTGGAGATTTGCAGCTGGATCGCCTGCCGTTTCTCGTGAACGGATTCCTGGCTCTGCTGGCGCACAATCTCCAGTTTTCGCTCGCTCCGGGTGATGTCATCTTTCAGGGACAGGATCTTGGGATGCTTGGGGCGAAGGTACTTGGACATTTGCTCCAAGCGGGCCTTGGATCTCTGCAGTTGGCGCTTGGTTTGGATGTATTCCGATTGCGGCCCCTCGACTAGAGCGGCGGAGCCCGCCCCATCCTTGACTGCGGACGAAGTCTCCGATCCCTGGGCCTCCCGCTCCAAGGTCTGGTCGATATTCATGAGGTCCAGCAACTGGGCCTCCTTTTTCAACTCCGCGAGCTGCTTGTTCAGATCCACGAGGTAAGAGCCGACGTAATTTCCCTGTTCCTGCAAAAAGATGACATTGTTCTGCTGTTTGAATTCAAAAATTTTTGTGTCGAGGTCGGCAATCGCCTTTTCCAGTTCGCTCAGCTGCTTAGCCACCGCATCCACGGTTTTCTGGGAAGTCTCCCCGCGCATCTCGCGTTTGAATTCGAGAAACTCGCTCATGCAGGCGTCGGCAAAGAGCTGGGAGTATTTCGGGTCAGGGCTGGTCACCTTGAGAATGAAAATTGAGGCCTTGGGCTCCTGCTGGACGGCTAACTCCGCCGCCACCCCTTTGAGATCCGGATGCGAGGCCTCCACGGATTGACGCGCCCGCCGCTTGATTTCATCGCTCTGCATGAGGGACACCTGGGTGCCGAAGTAGTTGGTCAACTCCTCCGTATAGACGGCGCTTTCCTTGGTCATGATCCTCGGCGCCACCATCATCCGGCCCGTGCTGACAAAAAGCGGGTCTCCCAAAAAGTACCGGACCCCCTGGACCAGGAGGGACCCGGACAGGATCATCAGGGGTAGCCACCAATACTTCCGCAAAAGAAGGTGGTACCGATACACGCGGGCACGGAGCGCCGCCGGGGAAAGCGGACCGCCAATGCCAAGCTCTTGTCCCAGTTCTGCCATGGCTCGTTCCTAAAAGTTAAACAGACGCTTGGGCACAAAGATATGGTCCCCGTCCTGGAGCACTGGATTCATCTGTTCTTCGCCCGTTTCCAGAATTTTGACCATGTCGATTTCCATCGGTTCCCCTTTTTCCCCCTTGCGGAAGAGCTTGACCCGGCGTTTATCGGCAAAATCTCCGAACTTGGCCTGCACCACCACATCCTTGACCGTATATTCACGATCCAACGGAATGGGATAATTGCCCACCTGCACGACGTTGCCGGCAATGCTCACCTGACCCCGACTGGTCGCCGCCGGAACAATGATCTGGTCTTCGGGCTCCAACACCCGGTCGGATCCGGTGATGCCTTTGCGAATGTCGTCGAGATTGACGACGATCGGCTCGGGCGGAGGCGCCCCCTCCGGAACTTTCCGGATCAGCTTGATCTGATTGATGGCCGCCCGGTCCTCCATGACCCCCACCGAGGAGAGCGCTTTGCTCACGGTCATGTTTTCGTTGACCGGAATTTCAAAAGGCCCCGGCTTGGTCACGGCTCCGCTGATGTAGACCTTGCCGCGGGAAACTCCCGAGGTGGCCAACGAGATCAGAACGGTGGCTTGATAGTAGTAGCCATCAGGTTTCTCGAGGATCTTTTTAATTTCCTCGGCTAGTTGCCGATGCGTTTTGCCCTTGGCCATCAGGCGTCCAAAGTATGGATGCTCCACCTCGCCGCTGTCGGACACTTGGAGCAGGTTCATGGGAAGGGTTTTGGGGCTGTTTGGATCTGCTTTGGAATCCGGCTCCTCGTCGAGGTCTTCCAAGACGCGGAATTCCAGGAGATTGCCGACTGCAATGGATTTTTTGTCGTCGAGGGAATCCATCGGGTTGTTTTTGGCCGGATCCGAGGTGGCTCGCAGTTCCCTCGGTGCTGACGGCGACGGACTTTCGGTGGAATCTCCGGAGCGGAGAGAAAGGCGGGCCTGAGACCAAGCGCCGGGCGTCAACAAAACCCAAACCCCGAAATGCAGGAAAAAGAACCGGGTTGCTCGCAAAAAACCCCGGCTAAAAATCATAATTAAAACCGGCGGCGGCGTTCCATTGCTGGTACCCGGGGTAGGCAGAGGAGTTGCTGTCCTTGAGAATGTACAAGAAATTCACACTGCTCCCCAGCTTCTCCGTGATCCTGTATCCAAGGGTGATTCCGGCCGAATACTGCTGGTAATTCTGGGAGGCGGCGCTTCCCGAAACCTGCCCCAATTGGGCGGAAAAGGGTGTGCTCAGGGAAAGTTGGTCGATGATGTTCCAATTCAGGCCGGCTCCGAGGTTCCACATCTGGACATAATTGCTGCCCACCACGGCGGAAAGTTGGGTGCTCCGGCTGGCCGTGAGTTGATAATTGAGAAACTCATTGAGCCGGTGGCTCCACCCCAAATTCAAGTACCAGGTGGAAGGATTGCCTCCCGCTGCATTTTCCGGGGTGTTGTTTCCGGTGAATTCGCCCCACACCCAGCCACCCCGGCCGGTCAGCGTGATATATTCCGAAAGTTGCCAGTTCACGAAAGGACCGACCTGATAAATGTTGTTATTGTTTTGGCCGTCCACGGTGGTGGACTGACCCGGATTGTTCGAATCGGGAACAAGTTGGGCTTGGTCCTGGGAGTAGGCAGTGATCGCCGCGATACCCTCCAGACCCGTAATGAGAGTCTTGGTGATGTAGTAGGTCATGGCGAGGCTGGGGGTGAGTGTCCGTCGGTCCAGATTTTGATTTGAGGTCTGATTCGACCAAAGATTAAACCAGTCGAAGCCGGGGGTGATGATCAAATCGGCCAGGTCCCAGTCCACTTTCACTCCGGCACTATTTTGGAAAATGTTGAAACGGGAGACGTTGCTCAGTTCCCCGGCCTGCGTCGGGTCGTTTTGCAGGGAGAACTGGTCATAGGGGGTGAAGCGGAAGTCTCCGACATAAAAAGTTCCCTGCAGGGCACTGTTGGGGGAGACAAAAAAACCTCCGGGGCTTTGCGTCTCCGGCACATCAAAGTAGTAGGAATACCCCACCCCAACGGAGAACTTAAGGGTGTTCAGATCGGTGAGCGGCCAAAGGAAGGACAGGTTTGCTGCGGGAGTGGCATATCCACTGCCTTGGGGCGAGGACTTTGATAAATTCACATTCGAATTGTATCCCCCGTTCACGGAGGCGCCCACATTGAGAAGAACAGGGCCCACCTCGAGGTTGTAATCCATTTTTTCCGGAGAGACCTTTCGACTCATGGCACTGGCCTCACCAGCCAGAGATTGCCACTGGCTCTCCTGTCCCCAGCCATGATCCGCAGCCAACAAAAGGCAAAAAAAACAGAACCACGAACAAGCCCGCTTTGGCATCAGAGTGAAATTGCCAAAAAATGGATGAATACCAAATTGATATCCTCCAAACGGTTTGAGTAGGACGGTTTTCAACTCCTAGAATTTACGCTTTTTTGTATAAAAATAAAGGGTTTTTTCTCACGCAAACTATTATAAATTTGATACTTTGACCCCTCAGGATGGCTAGCCGTTCATTTTCTCTTTTGTTGTTCCTTTTTGGGCTCGCCATCCGCTTTTCTTCGGCCGCCCCCGAGGAGACGAAAGGGGCGGATTATATCGGCTGGATCCCCGTTCAGATCGTACCCGCCGGAAAAACTTCGGAAATCGACCTCAGCCGCTTTTTGACCGCGGGGTCAGGAGGAAAACTTGAGTTGGCTCGCCCCGGGACGACAGGAAAAACCAAAATCGAGCTAGATTCGGTCCACCCCCTTCTGCGACTTACTCCTGAGCCCGGCGCACAAGGCATGGAGGATCTGCTTTTGCGAATTCGCCCACCTCAGGGAGAGCCCCGTGAAGGAATCTTCACTTATTCAATTCTGCCAGTGCCCGAAGCCAAGTTTTTGTACTTGGGCAGCGGGGGGGAGAAATCCGTGCACGTGGCCGGTTCTTTCAATCAGTGGAACGCCACGGCCAATCCCATGAAAAAAACCGGGGTGAACCGTTGGGAGCTTTCCCTGGCCCTGCCCCCGGGATCCCACTCCTATAAATTGGTGGTGGACGGCCAGTGGCGACTGGATCCATCCAATAAACAAAAATCCGCCGATGGCGGGGGCAACGAAAATTCCATGCTCCAGATTTCCGGATTGACGGAGCCCACCCCCGTTCTCTTTGCCCGCTCCCGCGAGCCTGAAGCCCTGATTTTCGGCAGTTCTCCCGAAAACTGGAAGCCGGTCGAAATCTCCGCCATCGCCCAATTTCCCGAAGGGACTTCCCGCCAACTGCCGCTGGAGCCCCAAGCGGAGGGAGGATGGCGGGTGAACACGGCCGGCCTCCCCGCAGAATCTTGGGTGCGGATCATGGGGGTCGGCGTGGACGGCAACCCGGCATTCCCCGCCCGAGCCCGGGTGGGCAACGATCCTCCCAGTGGAACGGACCGCCATGACCACATCATCTATTTTGCCTTTATCGATCGTCTCATGGACGGCAATCCTGCCAACAACCCTAAACCAGATCCGCGCGTGGAGGCACCGGCGCAATACATGGGCGGGGATTTGGAGGGAATACGAAAGTTGCTTGAGGACGGCTATTTTGAAAAGTTGGGAATCAACACCCTCTGGCTTTCTCCCGTCAACCAAAACCCGCTCCAGCCTTATCAGGAGTATAAGGAACCGCGCCGCTGGTATACGGGCTACCACGGTTATTGGCCCACCAGTTCCTCCGAGGTCGAAGCCCGGTTCGGCGGAAATGCCGCTCTCACGGCGCTGACCGAAGCCGCACAAAGGAAAAAAATCAGCGTTCTGCTCGATCTGGTGCTTGCCCACGTTCACAAAGAACATCCCTCCTTCGCGGAACATCCGGACTGGTTTGGTTCCCTCCTCCTTCCCGATGGAACCAAAAATCTCCGAAAATGGGATCATGCGACCCAGTTCACCACCTGGTTCGAACCGTTTCTCCCCCGCTTTAATTATGACATCCCGGCCGCCTCGGCCTTTTTGATCGAAAACGCAGCGGATTGGGCCACACGATTTAATCTGGATGGCTTCCGTCTCGATGCCGTGAAGCACATTCCGCCCAAATTCTGGACAAGCTTCCGTCAAGGACTCCGGCAAAAGCTGCCCCTCAGTTCCCAGCCTTCCTTTTATTTGGTCGGGGAAACCTTTATGGACCGCCCCGGCATCAACTCCTTTATCGGCCCCAATCGCCTGGATGGTCAGTTTGAATTCCCCTTGTACGATAGCCTGCTGGATGTTTTCGGAACCGGGAAAGCCGATTTTTCCGAATTGGAAAAATCGGCCGCCGCTTCCGAGCGCATCTTTGGCCCGGAAACCGTAATGTCACCCCTGCTGGGAAACCATGACAAATCAAGGTTTATGGCCTATGCGGACGGGGATCTGACCAATACCCAAGGGGAGGATGAATTTTCCATGGGATGGAGCCGTCCACCCAAAGTGGACAAAAAAAGCTCCTATGAAAAATTAAAGTTGGCCTTCACATTTGTCCTGACCTCCCCGGGAGCCCCGACCATCTATTATGGAGATGAGGTGGGCATGACGGGTGCCCAAGACCCCGATAACCGGCGAATGTTCCCGGATTTGAAAAAACTCACGTCCACCGAAAAATCGGTCCAGGATCATGTCGCCAAGCTCAACATCCTTCGGGTCAGGCATCCCTCCATTCGTTACGGAAGCCGGCGCGCCCTAAGAGCCGATCGGGAAGGATACGCTGTCTCTCGGGCCTACCTAAACGACCGTGTCCTGATCCTTTACAATCGATCGGAGAAACAAACAAAATTTGATCTCAAGGTCGGACCAGAAATCCCTGATGGCCCCCTCAAGGATGAACTCGGCGTGGTCAAGGATGTCACCGTAAAAAATGGACTGCTTTCCGTCACTCTCCCCCCCCTATCCAGCTCCTATCTAAGCCCTTAAATTCACCTTATTTTGGGTTGGGGCTAACTATTTTTTTAATAGTAAAATAGCCTATTTTTTAACTTTTTTAATTTAAATACTATTACAAAACTTATTTACACATACAATATGTGCTATAGATATGAACTAGGTGATCAAACATGTTGTTTAAGGTGCCCATAAATTAGATCGTATAAAGAGGGTTTAATTCATAAAAAATTCATATTTAATTAGAGATATCGGACCTCATCTCTTGGGCGATTATCACCATCTTCGCCGCCCCACCCCGGTTTTTCTGGCTCTATGGACAGGATTGGTTTTTTCGGTGTTACTCTTTGGCATTCTTTATTGGATGAAAATTCAAACAGTCCATACAAAAAGCCCTACCGCCTCCCATCCAGTTGTTTGCGTTCGAACCTTCCACGAGTTTAAGCAATTTTAAGCCACGCCCTGACCCTGCGGCTTAATTGGGGGCGTATTTAAAAACCCTCCATGCCACGAATCTTTCGGAAAAGCTAATCGAAGACTCCAAAAAGTCATATCCTCGCCACAATCCAAAGTTAGCCGCAGTTTCCTTCATCGATTTGTAAATCTCATAAACGTCTTCCAGTCGGACAGGACTTTTTACACTTATCCTTATGTTTAATATCAGCAAATATGTGAATAAGTTTACTATAAATAGGACTCTTTTTTTTGCAGATACAATATCTTGTATCCAGAGTGCTGGGCAACCAGATGCATTGCCTAAACTCCCCCTTGCGGTTTTTGTTGTTTTTTATTTTGTTATTCTTTTCTGATTTTGCCCGCGCCCAACGAATTTATCTCCCTCCTTCCCAAAGCCCACAAAGCCCCTCTGTTTCGACCGCGGTACAGACTCCATCCAAGAACCAAGAACTGAACTCATCGGCATCGGAATCCAGGGGGACGCTTGTTCTGAAGACCTATCCTGACGGCACAAAGAAAATCGTCCCTCTGGACGCTCTGAACTTCAGGGATGATGGCCAAGCCTTCGGCGGTCCTCCCCATCTAACCCTGTATCCGGGCCCTTTCCCCACTCCCATAAACATTTCCCCAAGTTCCCCCGAACGCTTAAGCGTGGCCCCCATTGGAACCACGGCAGGGGCATCCAGCCTGACGGCCAATTTGCCCGCATCCGCTGAACCGCTGGCCGGTGCTGCCCAAGTTGCTGCCGTGGATCCCATGGGCGGTGGAGGAGCTATGGGTGGCGATCCTATGGGGGGAGGAGCTTCAGCCGCACCTGTGGATCCTTTGGCTGGCGGAACCCAAAAATCCGCCCCTCCTCTTCAAACCGTTTCCGGGAAGCCGGCCCCCATTGTTGGAGACACCACCATGGTTCAACTGGGTGAATGGGAGAGTTTCTTCCTCAACGCGGGGATTGGCGGATCTCTCCAAGGCCAGCTCACCGCACGACGGATTTGGAATGGCAACAATCGGCAGGCTTACCCATTTTCACCGAACCCGGATATAGAACTGTCGGGTGAAAATTTCACATTTCAACCCGGATTCCGTTTGGATGTGGAATTCGGGTATAATTTCTATGAATGGCTTGGCGTCGGTCTTCAAACTGGGCTCACCTATAATGGCATCTCTCAATACAATCCCACTGTTTCGGAATCCGCAGACCCGGATATTCAGCCAGGATCCTATCACCTTTCAGCTGATGGCGAGTTGGTTCAAGTTCCCGTTCAAATTAATGGAATTCTTCGTTGGCCGGGTCAGGTGAAATGCCGTCCCTTTATCGGAGGAGGCATCGGGGCGATTTGGCAGCAACTCGACGTGAATAATTATTATTTTGGGACTGACGATATTCAAGGCAACTATTGCCGGAGCGCCTTCCAATTTGGATGGAATGCCCAAGTTGGACTGACCTACACCGTCGAACCGGGGTTAGATTTCTACGGCGCCTTCAAAATGCTCAGTGCTTTTATGCCGGTCATTGGAAACTATCAGTTCGAGAATTCTTATAACTTTGCGGTCGAGGTCGGCATCCAATCCCGCTTTTAGTTTTCCTCCAGACTGATTTCCCCGGGCTTGAGCCCGTGACAGATCCCCCGTTTTGTTTTGTCGATAAACTCGCAGAGTTCCTTCACTTCGCTCACCTTGGCATCCTTGCCCTTTCGAATCCCCTCCAAAGCCTGCACCCGATTCTTTCCGCCAAAGAAAAACTCCTCGTAAGCCCTTTGTAAGGCCTTGCGATTTTCCGGTTTCACCCCGGCTCTCCGTAAGCCCACAGAATTGAGACCGCACACCCCATTCGTCGCCACCGCCATACAGTAAGGCGGCAAATCCATCCCCACCCGGGTCTGACCCCGCACCATTGCCAGCTTCCCGATCCGCACAAACTGGTGGACCACCACCGCCCCGCCCAAAAACGCCTTCTCCTCCACCTCCACATATCCCGCCAACAGCACGTTGTTCACCAAGGTCACTCCATCGGCCAACCGGCAATTATGAGCCACATGGGCACCGACCATCAGGAAACAGTGGTTTCCGATGACGGTATCCGTTCCCTCTTTCGTCCCACGATGGATCGTGACGTATTCGCGGAAGATATTTCCCTCCCCAATCACCACCCCGCTCCTCGCCCCCTGATAAGCCAAATCCTGGGGCTCGCCTCCAATCACCGCCCCGATTCCGATCCGGTTCTTGGCCCCCATCTTCACCCGCCCCTCCAAGACCGCC
>RFWS01000181.1 GCA_009921985.1 bacterium
GTGGTCACGCCATCCAGCATAAAATCGCCTACGCCCCCCTCCAGTGGCGGATGGCGGCGGTGGGCGCCACCACCTTCGCCTCCCAAATTGTCACCTGGCTTCCCCTGCTCGGCCTGTTCACCGGCATTGGCGGCTTCACTTCGCAGACCTACCTCACCCTCATGGTGGTGGGTTGGGGTGTGATCATGCTCTTTAACCTCGTGACTTTGCCGGTGGAATTCGACGCCTCCCGCCGTGCCCTACAGATTCTGCCCAAGATGCGCTTTATTTCCCCGGGCAAAGAAACCCAGGCCGTTGATTCCGTTTTGCGGGCCGCTGCCTGGACCTATGTCGCCGCTTTCATCACCTCCCTGCTCTATTTGCTTTGGCACCTACTTCCTTTGTTGGCAGGCCGACGGAACGACTAGTCGATCCCACTGCATATTGGCCTTTTGAAATTAAAATCCACAAGATGTTGTGGATGAGGGCTAAATATTTATTGCAATTCCAGATTCGCACCCTTATGTATTGATTAAGGAAGTTGATGTTGATTCGAACAACCCTGATTCCCGTTTTTGCCTTAGCGGTTTTCTCCGCTCCCTTGGTTGCCAGTTCCAGCCAGACATCGGAAACCTACTCGCACCCCTTATTGAGCCAGATTTTTGAAATGCACTCTTTGGCGGAGGCTGGAAATAAAGACGCCACCCGCCGTCTCGTTGCTTGGCTCGAAGAGTTAACCTCCGAGCAACCGGACAACGGAATCCTCTTGGTCTACCTCGGCAGCGCTTACACCTTGGCTAGTCGGGACGCTTTTATCGGTCCGGGAAAACTCCGTTATCTTATGGCCGGGCGGGATTGTATGGATCGCGCTGTCGCCATGCGCCCCGACGATGCCAACGTCCGCTTCATCCGGGCGATCAACAACTATCACCTTCCGACCTTATTCAACCGGAGGAGCATCGCCCGCGACGACTTCCGCAAACTCGTGGACCAAATTGGGAAAGACCCGCAAGTCGTGGACAGCCTCACCTCTCTTGCCATTTACTATTACGCCGGCCTCTGTTTCGCTCAGTTGGAGGAGGAAAACAACGCCCGCGCCTCTTGGCAAAAAGGTCTCGATCTCAAAATCAACGGCCCCCTCACCGCCAAGATTTCCGACGAGCTCAGCCGTCTGACCCCGACCGCCGCCGGCCAGTGACCCGGCCACCCGGCCAGGATTACATCTCCTCCGCCCGTATCCGCCGTCGGGTCCGGGAGTTGGGGTGCTCCATCCGCAAGTTTTACAAAAACCGCCCGCTCACCATCGTCGCCCTGCTCAAAGGCAGCGTTTTCTTTGTGGTCGATCTGCTCCGCCACCTCGAACCCTCCACCGAGGTCGAATTCTGGACCGTCTCAAGCTACCAGGGTACCCGCTCCACCGGTCGGCTCCAGGGCCTTCACGCCTGCCGGGGTAATTTTCGTGGCCGCGATGTACTCCTGATCGACGATATCCTCGATTCCGGCCTGACCCTTGCCTACACGCGTGACCACGCTAAGAAACTAGGCGCCCGCCAAGTGGAAATCTGCGTCCTCCTGAGCAAAAAAAGAAAGCGGGTCCGGGCTGTCACCGCCCGCTGGGTCGGCTTCCACATCGCCGACCGGTATGTCATCGGCTACGGTCTGGACATGGATCAGCGCTACCGCGCCCTCCCCTCCATCCGCGCCCTACCCTCCGGCGTCTGACCGCCCCCACTCTTAATCTTCATCTTAATCCTAATCCAAGCGGACGATTCGCGATCCACGCCCGTAGGCTGGAAACTACTCCGCGATATCCTCGTTCCACAACTCCGGCTTCGCCTGGATAAAGTCCCCCATCATCTGGATCAGTCCGGGTTGATTCAGGATCACGACTTCCACCCCCTGCGACCGCAAAAAATCGGGGGCTCCCGGAAAATTGACCGCCTCTCCCACCACCACCCGGGGAATTTTGAA
>RFWS01000182.1 GCA_009921985.1 bacterium
TCCACCCGCAGTTTCCCGGCTTCCCGCACCTTGCCCATCGTCCCCGCCGCCTTCAGGTCGGCAAACGCCACCGTCTCCGCGGCGATGAATCCCCGCTCGAAATCCGTGTGGATCACCCCGGCCGCCTGCGGTGCCCGGTCCCCCGCATGGATCGTCCAGGCCCGGCTCTCTTTCGGCCCCGTCGTCAGGTAAGTCCGCAGCCCCAGGAGCTCATACGTGGCCCGGATGAGCGCTCCCACGCCCGACTCCGTCACCCCCAGCCCCGCCAGGTATTCCTTCCCCTCCGCCTCGGGCAGATCGACCAGCTCCGATTCTATCTGTGCACTCACCACCACCGCCTTGCTCGCCAACCGCTGTTTGCAGTATTCCTCCACCTTCTTCACCTGCTCCCCCGTCTTGCCGGAGCGATCTCCCTTCGTCAGCGCCCCCAGGTCCTCTTCCTTCACATTACAGGCAAAAAGGGTCGGCTTGGAGGTCAGAAGAAAGAAGCCTTTCGCAATTTTCGCATCCTCCTCGGTCATGGCGAGGGTCAGCGCCGGCGATCCCGCATCCAGGTGCTTCTTCAGCTTCTCCAACAGAGTCAGTTCCGCCTTGGCGGCAGCCTCACCCGCTTTTGCCGCCTTGCTGGGCTTTTCCAACCGCTTGGTTACGGCCCCAAGATCAGCCAAAACCAGTTCCGTCATGATCGTCTCGATGTCCCTCAATGGATCCACCGAACCTGCCACGTGATGAATGTCCGCATCCTCAAAACAGCGGACCACCTGGACGATCGCGTCCACTTCCCGGATATGGGTCAGGAACTGATTGCCCAGACCCTCACCCTGGCTGGCCCCCTTCACCAGCCCGGCAATATCCACCAGCTCGATCGAGGCTGGCACCACCTTCTCGCTCTTGGACATCGCCGCCACCCACTCCAGTCGGCTGTCAGGCACGGTCACTACGCCCACGTTGGGCTCAATCGTACAAAAGGGGTAATTGGCCGCCTGAGCCTTGCGGGTGCGCGTCACCGCGTTGAAGAGCGTGCTCTTCCCCACATTCGGCAAACCAACGATTCCGGCGCGGACCATCCGGAACCCTAAACTTTCCGCCCTCCACCGTCACGCTTCCGGTTAGATGAAGTGGAAAGATTAAGATTAAGATATCTCCAGGCTTCAACTGCCGGCTCCCTCTCAATCTTAATTCTCATCCCCGTCCTCAACCCATCCTTCCCCTTTTTTGTTTTCGCCTCATCATCTCCCCATGCGCGTCCCCGTAAATCTCCCTGCCTGGAAATCGTTGCAGGCCCATGCCGCCACCACCCGGGAAATGCACATGCGCGATCTCTTCGCGAAAGATACCAAGCGCGCCGAAACCTTCTCCCTTCGCTGGAACGACATCCTGATCGACTACTCCAAGAACCGGATCACCGCCGAAACTCTCTCCCTGCTCCGCCAACTCCTCAAGGAGGCCAAGGTCGAGGAGTTGCGCGACCGGATGTTCCGCGGGGAGAAAATCAACTTCACCGAAAACCGGTCGGTCCTCCATATCGCCCTCCGCCGGCCCGCCGACCAGCCCCTGAAATTGGATGGGAAGGACGTCATGCCGGAGGTCGAAAAAGTCAGGCAGCAGATGAAGGTCTTTTCTGAAAAAGTCCGCTCCGGCGAGTGGAAAGGTTACACCGGCCAACCCGTCTCCGACATCGTCAACATCGGTATCGGAGGATCCGACCTTGGTCCCGTCATGGTCACGGAGGCCCTCAAGCCCTACGCCCAGCGCAGCCTCAGGCTCCATTTTGTCTCCAATATCGATTCCACCCACCTCGCCGAGGCCCTCCGTGTCTGCCGCCCGGCCACCACCCTGTTCCTCGTCGCCTCCAAAACCTTCACCACCCAGGAAACCCTCACGAACGCCCACTCCGCCCGGAAATGGTTCCTCGAGGAG
>RFWS01000183.1 GCA_009921985.1 bacterium
GCCGGAGGATGGATACGGGTGGGAAAAGCTTTTTAGCGAGCGGATGTGCCGGCACTTCCGCGAGGATTACAAATTGGAGACCCGGATCGTGCGGTATCACAACGTCTATGGCCCGCACGGGACCTATGACGGCGGCCGAGAAAAAGCGCCGGCAGCCATCTGCCGGAAAGTGATCGAGGCGCAAAAAAACAAGAGCGGGGAGATCGAGATCTGGGGGGATGGACAGCAGACGCGGAGCTTCATGTACATCGATGACTGTATTAAGGGATCGACGGAGATCATGGAGAGCGAAATCCGGGAACCGATCAACCTCGGCAGTGCGGAAATGGTCTCGATCAACCAGTTGGTGGACATCGCGGAGGGCATCGCCGGGGTGAAGCTAAAGCGGAAATACAACTTGAGTGCCCCCAAGGGTGTGGTGCGCGGTCGGAGCAGTGACAACGCCCTGATCCAAAAACGGATGGGCTGGGAGCCGAATACGAGGCTGAAGGATGGGCTGGCCAAGACGTATCAGTGGATTTCCAAAGAGATGGGCTTTTCCGCCTCTTCGGGCAAGTAGCCTTGCAGCGGGAAAAAAAAATCCATCGAAAACACCTCTTTCCGCTGCTTTTGGCGGGCCTCCTTGGTCTGACCTCCCTTTTTCTGGGAGAAATTTTGCTGCGCATTTTTTGGCACAATCCAAACCTTTACGCTTGGAATGATATCCCGGACTACGTCCGTCTTCAGAAACCGAATCAGAAAGAAAGGTACGACATTACCGGCCTTTATGAGGGAGCCGGAAAAATCCGATTCCGAACCGGCCCGCTCGGGGAAATTCTGAATTCCGGCGAGCCGGGATCGTCCTGGGCCATCGGCGGCAGCACGACGGAGTGCCGGTATGTGCCGGAAGACTGCCGTTGGCCGGATCGGATCGCCGGGTATCGGCCGATCAATTTTGGAAGTTCGGGCTGCGCGTTGGGGGACTCTTTTTTCAACGTGAAGTTCCTGCTCGAACGCAAGCGCCCGGCCCCGCGCGGGATATTTCTCATGCATGCGGTGAATGACCTCAGCTCCTGGAAGGATTACCTGGAATCCCGGGGGGATGGGCAGGCCTGGGCACGGCTCCGGCTCCGATTTCATACCACGGCGCGGGATGACCGTGCGCTTTGGGGACGAAGCGTGTGGCTGATCGCCTGGTATGCCTCGATGCGGGATCGCTATCCCTTGAGAAATTTTGGTGCCTGGTCGGCGCGGGACTTTTATGTGCGTCTCCGCGCCAAATCCGTGGCCGGGCGCGCCCAATCTCCCCTGAGTCCCCAGGATTTTGAGCGTTTTCGCCGCGGTCCCTTTGAGGAATTCCTCCGCGCTCGTGAAAAAACATATTTGGATTTCAGGGGTCTGCTTTCCCCGCACGGAACCGAACTGATTCTCCTGACCCAACCCCATGCGTTCCGGGCGGATTATCATCCGTTCGATGGCGTCGATTTAAGGGATACGCCGGAACTCATGGGGGGCTTTGCATCTTACGATCAAACCGGCCAATTGCTCCAGGCCATCAACCAACAAACCAGGGAGTGGAGCCGAAAATACGGAGCGCGGCTGATTGACTTGGAAAAAAAATTCGAGGCCGAGCCACCCAGCCCCCTGTTTTACGACTCCGTCCATTACACGCAGAAAGGTTCGGAAAAAGTGGCGTCATTCATCAACCAAGAGCTGTCTTCCCGGTAATTTTTCCGGCCTCGGGGATGGGGCCACGCTTCTGGGTTGGAAGCCCCGCAGGGGTTCGGCAAGATGGTTTCATGTTGAAGCAGGGGCAACGGGTGGATGTTTTGGGAGTCGGCATCAGCGCCCTCAACCTGGATTCGGCCAAGCAAACCATCCTGGAACGGCTCAAGAAACGGGAGAAAGGTTACATTTGTGTCACCGGGGTGCACGGGGTGA
>RFWS01000184.1 GCA_009921985.1 bacterium
GGGCGGGGCGTATCAGACCTTTGCTTTGGATGCCTCCGGCGCGTTACTGGCGCTGGGACTGAATGAGGGCGGCCAGCTGGGTATCGGCAGCACCAACCCGGTGAACGGCGTGCCGGCTCCGATCGTCGAGGCGAACAAACTCATCCAGACGATTCGCTTCACCACCAATCAAATCTCCGCTGGCCCATATTTTGTCGGATCTGGCGCGGTGCTTTCCGGTTCAGCCAGTTCCGGATTGCCGCTGGTCTATACGTTTTCGGACACCAACCTGGCTTCTTTCTCCAGCAACACCGTGATTTTCCGCGGGACTGGCATTCTTGCCATCACGGCCCGGCAGGGGGGCGATGCCACCTACAATGCGGCCCTGCCGGTCACGGTTTCGAATATTGCCGTTGCCAAGGGCACCCCGGCGATCACATGGAGCGATCCGGCCCCGATCACCTTCGGGACGGCTCTTACCGGGGCTCAGCTCAACGCCACCGCTTCAACGCTAGGCACCTTCGCCTACAGCCCGGCGGCGGGCACGGTGCTCAACGCCGGAACCAACCTGCTTTCGGTGGTGTTCACGGCCGCGGATACGGGAAATTATCTTTCCCCGTTGACCAACACGATGAGCCTGGTGGTCAACAAAGCCACGCCGACGATCACGGTGGCTCCCACGGTCAGTGCGATCAGCTACGGCCAGACTCTGGCGGCCAGTGCATTCACGGGCGGAACGGCGAGTGTGGGAGGTAACTTTGCGTTTGTGACGCCTTCGACGGCTCCCAGTGTGGGGACTTCCACGCAGGGAGTGACCTTTACACCGACCGATACCACTAACTACAACCCGGTGACGACAACCGTAAGCGTGACGGTCAACAAAGCCACGCCGTTCCTCAGTGGCATCACGGCCACAGGCATCACGCAGGGGCAGGCCCTTTCGGCCTCGACAATCACCGGCACGGCCAAAGATGCCGCCGGTGCGGATGTGGCCGGCAGCTGGTCTTTCCAGAATCCCAGCAACACTCCTTCCGTGGGAACCAACGATCAGGGGGTGACTTTCACCCCTGACGATTCGGCGAACTATGAGACAGTCTCCACCACTGTCGCTGTCACGGTGACGGCCAGAATAGACTTCACCTACACCACGAATAACGGGGAAGTGACGATCACGGGATACACTGGGTCGGGCGGCAATTTGGTGATTCCCGGAACCATCGAAGGAAATCCGGTGACCAGCATCGGGGGTGGCGCCTTCTTGGGTTTGAGCAGCCTCACCAGCGTCACCATACCCGACAGCGTGACCAGTATTGGAGGCAGTCCTCGGAAACGGCCTGACGAGTATCGGGGCTTTTGCGTTCTCTGGCTGCGTCAGCTTGTCCAGCGTCACGATCCCGAACAGCCTGGCCATCATTCAGAATAACACGTTCGAGGGCTGCTCTGGGCTAACCAACCTCACCCTCGGAACGGGCGTGACCAGTGTTGGGGAGAAGGCGTTTAAAAATTGCAGCAGCCTGACCAACCTCACCATTCCCAACAACGTGACCAGTATTGCGGGGAGTGCATTCTCTGATTGCGCCAGCCTCAGCGGCCTGACGATCGGCAGCGGGGTGACCAATTTTGGGACGAACGCGTTCTTTAATTGCAGGGCGCTGACTAGCCTCACCATTCCCGACAATGTGACCAGTGTTGGGGCGAGTGCTTTCGGGGGATGCTATGGCCTGACCAACCTCACCATCGGTAGTGGCGTGACCAATATTGCGGCGAACACGTTCTTCGGTTGCACCAATCTGCCCAGGGTCGCCATTCCCGACACCGTGACCATGATCGGGACGAATGCGTTCCTGAATTGCTACGGCCTGACCAACCTTGCCCTCGGTACGGGCGTGACCAATATCGCGCTTGGGGCATTCAATAATTGCAGGAGTCTGCCCGGTGTAA
>RFWS01000185.1 GCA_009921985.1 bacterium
AGGCCGGTTCCAAGGGCCTCGAGGTGGCGGGCGGGCGGGTGTTGGCGGCGACGGGTTGGGGCAAGGACCTGAAAACCGCCCGGCAACAGGCCTATGCCCGGGTGGCGGAAGTTTCCTTTTCGGGGATGCAGTTTCGCCGGGACATTGGCCACCGGGCCTTGGGGGCGGCGAGCTAAGAGCGGGATCGCAAGTTGCCTTCGGAGGGATATAAAATCGCACATCGATCATGAGAATTTTGAGAATTCTTTTTCTTCTCTTGCTTGGAATCGGGATCGGGGTGGGGGTGGCGCCTTTTTTGCCGGGCATGAAAGCCCATCTGGATGGAATTCTTGTGAAAATCCAAAGCCGAAAAGAGCGGAAAATCTCGGCGGAAGAGTCAGCCCCGTCCCGTCCGGCCACCCTGCCTGCCCCCAAGCCGGTGAGTCCCCTGAAGCCGACGGAAGCGGCGGAGATTGCGCGGCTGTTGGGTTCGGATCCGGCGGCGGCAGAGTCGAATCCCGCATCGGTTACCCGGTCGCTGGATCAGTCGGCAGGGAGGATGGCGGTGGCCGATCCGGCCAAACTGGCCTCGCCAGACCGGCCTTGGGTGGCGGAACTTTTGCCGGGTCCGATTGCTTATTGGCGGGTGCGGACAATGGGGGCGACGTTGGCGGAGGCGATGGGGCGGGACTGGGCGGCGTGGCGGCAGAAGAATCCATTGGGAGCAGTGCTGGATTTGCGGGAATGCCTGCCGGCCCAAAGTCTAGAAGCGGCATCGGAGCTGGCCGCGCTTTTTGTGACTCCCGGGGAGATTCTTTTCACTTGGCGGGATGGGGCCGGGAAGGAAAAAGTTTTTCGTTCCGACCGACAACCCCTTGGTCTGAATCCCGCCACTCCGCTGGTCGTCTTGGTGGGGTCGAATCTTCGTGGGGCTGGAGAGTTGGTGGCAACGATTTTGCAGGAGCGGGCAGGGGCGATTCTGCTGGGGCAGGCCACGGCTGGTCAGTCGGGTTGGGTGGGGGAGTCGCGTTTGTCTTCGGGTCGTTCCTTTTTCCGTACCAAAGGGGAGATTACCCTGCCGGGAGGAAGGATGGGCTCCGGTCGCCCGCTGCCTCCGGATGTGATTTTGAATTCAGCCGCATATACAGACTCGGAAATTTGGATGGGGGGGGAGATGACCATCGCGAGCACCGTAACCGAGGTGCCCCCCATCAAACGGCCACGCGAGGCGACTTTGATGAACGAGGATGAGGCTGACGTGGATGAAATCATTTCTTCATCGTTGTCCCAGAAGGAGTTAGAAAAAAAGAGGCCTCCCCAAGACCGCGGTTTGCAAAGGGCCGGGGATCTTCTCAAGGCACTTCGCAAGATGCCCCCAAGCCGGCAGGCTTAAGTTGACCGGCGGGATTTTCGGGACCATTTTTCTCCGCTACCCTCTTCCAGTGAAAAGGATTGTTTTTGTCTGTACCGGCAATGTCTGCCGAAGCCCCATGGCGGAGGAGTTGTGCCGCCGGGAACTCAACGGAGAGCGGGCAATTGAAGTGGAGTCGGCCGGGATCGGGGCGGTCACCGGCCAGACCCCCAGCCCACATGCCGTGGAGGTGATGCGGGAGTTGGGAAGCGATATCTCCCGACTTCGCAGTAAACCGATCACGGCCGAGCAGGTCCGGCGGGCCGACCATATCTTTGTGATGACCTACGGGCATCTGGATTCGCTGCTCCTTCTTTATCCGGCCGCCGCCGACAAAATCTTTCTGGTGCGGGAATTCCAGCCCGGGCTTTCGCCGGAGGAGCGGGAAGTGGACGATCCGATCGGGCAATCGCGGGATACGTATCGTGCCTGTCGCGACCAGATCCGCCAGGCCATTCCGCACCTGCTGGAGGTGGTGAAGAACGGCAAGGTGCCGGCCTT
>RFWS01000186.1 GCA_009921985.1 bacterium
AAACCCTTCCCACCCTCAAGCTTCTTCTGGAAAAAGGCGCTTCCCTCGTGCTCGCCAGTCACCTCGGTCGCCCCAAAGGGAAGCCGGAGGAAAAATACTCCCTCAAGCCCGTGGCTACCCATCTCGCCAAGGTTCTCGCTAAGCCGGTGAAGTTCGCTCACGACTGCGTCGGCCCAGAGGCGGACAAACTCCGTGCCGAGCTCAAGCCGGGCGAAATTCTCCTGCTCGAAAACGTCCGCTTTCACGCCGAGGAGGAGAAGAACGACGCAGGGTTCGCCAAAAAACTCCTCGGCATCGCCAAGCTCTATGTGAACGACGCCTTCGGATCGGCCCACCGCGCCCATGCCTCAACCGAGTCTTGTGCCCGGCTCGCCCAGAAGGCCGCGGCGGGTCTTCTCATGGAAAAGGAGCTTCGTTACCTCGGCACGGAACTCTCCAATCCTAAGCGCCCCTTCCTTGTCATCTTGGGCGGCGCCAAGGTAGGCGACAAAATCGGTGTCCTGCGCTCTCTCCTCCAAAAGGCCAACACCATCCTGATCGGTGGCGGCATGACCTACACCTTCCGCCTCGCCCAAGAAAAAAAAATAGGCAAATCCCTCAGCGAGCCGGACAAAGTGGATCTCGCCAAGGAGATCCTGGCCGAAGCCCGGAAGCGCGGGGTAAAATTTCTTCTCCCCGAAGACACCCTCATCGTGGAGCAGCTCGACTTTGCCGGCCGCAAAGTGTCCCCCGGCAAGTTCACCCAGCCCGGCGAGGATATCCCGGACGGCTGGGAAGGTGTCGATGTCGGGCCCAAGGCGCGGGAAACCTACGCCAAGGAGATCGCCGGGGCTGGCACCATTCTTTGGAACGGACCGATGGGGGTTTTTGAAATCCCCGCCTGCGCTGAGGGCACATTCGCCATCGCCAAGGCCGTGGCCGCCAACACGCGGGCCGTTTCCATCATCGGCGGGGGTGATTCGGTCAAAGCCGTGAAAAAAGCCGGCGTGGGTAAACAAGTCACTTTTATCTCCACGGGCGGAGGGGCCTCTCTGGAGTTTTTGGAAGGCAAGACCCTGCCTGGTGTCGCCGCCCTAACCGACGCATGAGCCGCCTAAAGAAAGTCATCCCCCGGCGCCCATTTGTGGCCGGCAAACTGGAAAATGCACCGGACTGCTTCGGACACCAAAAATCTCATCGAGGATATCGTTCAACGGGTCCAAAAGATCGCCAATGTGGACATGGTGGTTTGCCCCCCATTCACCTCATTGCCTGCCGCCGCGGAAACCTTGGGCCGCCATAGCGTTCTCGCCCTTGGAGCTCAAAATATGCATCAGTCCAAGGAGGGGGCTTTCACCGGCGAGATCTCCGGGCCCATGCTCCGCGAAATCGGCGTGCGTTACGTAATCCTCGGTCATTCCGAGCGCCGCCAATACTTCGGGGAAACGGATGCCGCCGTAGCCGCCAAGGCGGTGGCAGCTGTCGGCTACCACCTCCGTCCGATCGTCTGCTTGGGCGAGACCCTTGCCCAGCGCGAGGCCAGGGAAACCATGACGGTGGTCGAGACCCAGATCCGCGGATCCCTGCAAAATTTTCCCAACACACAGATCCCCGAGCTCGTCATCGCCTATGAACCTGTCTGGGCCATCGGCACAGGCAAAGTGGCCACCCCCAAACAGGCCAATGAGGTCCATCACAAAATCCGCACGATCCTTGGCGACCTTTTTGGACCTGAGGGCAAAAACATCCGCATCCTGTACGGAGGTAGTGTGAAACCGGAGAATTCCGCAGAATTGATGGCTGAAAACGATATCGACGGCTTCCTCGTCGGCGGAGCCAGCCTCGACTCCCGCTCCTTTTTCGATATTATTGAATCTGCCCGGCCGGCCCGGGTATCTGAACATGATTAAC
>RFWS01000187.1 GCA_009921985.1 bacterium
CGACTGGCTTGCACCGGGGAGGTTCCGGCCTTCCCGGAAAGCATGGCGTGGATCGCCAGGGCGGCCTTCTTCCCTTCCGCCACGGCGTTCACCACTTCCCTTCCTCCGTTGACCGCATCCCCGCCGGCAAACACCTTCGGAATGCTGGTTTGGTTGGTCTCTTTTTTCACCTCGATCCGGCCCTTGGGATCAAACTTCAGCTTGGGGAGAAGTTTTTTCCAGAGATTCGCCTGCTTTTCCTGACCCGTCGCCTTGATAACCATGTCAAAGGGCTCCTCAAACTCCGTCCCTTTTACAATCTCCGTCTTCCCGTTCTTGTCGGTCTTGGTCTTCACCAAGCGGAGGCCGGTGACCTCTTTGCCCCCGAGAACCTCCACCACGGCGGTGTGAAAGAAGAACCCACAGGCATCCGCCTTGGCCAATTCATATTCGTACTCGTAAGCAGGCATGTCGTCCTCACCCCGGCGGTAAATGATGACCGCTTCCTTGGCGCCGAGCCGCTTGGCCTGGGTTACCGCGTCAATTGCCGTGTTGCCACAACCGATGACCGCCACTCTCGCCCCCACCGGAACCTGGTGGAGCGGCTTGGTGTGGATCCAGCGGATGAATTCGAGGGCTTCGACGACACCCTTCTTATCTTCTCCGGGAACGCCCAGACGGTGCGCCTGGCCGAGTCCGACCCCGAGGAACAAGGCGTCGAAATCTTTCATCAGCTTTGCGACAGGGACGTTTTTGCCAACCTCGCTTTTGCAGCGGAACTCCACCCCCAGGTCCTTGACCCACTTCACCTCCTGCTTGGCGACTTCGGGGGTCATTTTGTAGTAGGCGATGCCGTATCGGTTGAGCCCGCCGGGCTCCGCATCTTTTTCAAAAACCACCGCCTGATAACCAAGCCGGGCCAGTTCGGCCGCGCAGCCGAGGCTGGCGGGTCCGCTGCCGACAAGGGCCACCTTCTTTCCGTTGCGTTTCGGCAACTCGGGAAAGGGATTCGTTTTTTTCTCCCAAAGCGCGTCCGTGGCGTAGCGTTGAAGCCGACCGATCTTGATCGGTTTTTCATCGCGATCGAGCATCACGCAGGCTCCCTCGCAGAGCACTTCCGTGGGGCAGACCCGGGCACAACTGGCGCCAAGAATATTGGATTCAAGAATCACCCGGGCCGAACCGACGAGGTTCGCATTCGCGATCTTTTTGATGAAGCCGGGGATGTCGATGCCCGTCGGACAAGCCATGATGCAGGGGGCGTCGAAGCAGTAGAGACAGCGGTCGGCTTCGACCTTTGCCTCCTGGGGCCGGTACCGGGGTTCAATATCCCCCATCGTCCGGGCGAGCTCTTTCTGACTGGCTCTAGGCTTCAGCGGCATTTTAATCATTGCACCATCGCTTAATTTTCTAAGACGACGATACAGGCAATATTTAAGCACCCCCTACCCTACCGGTGCAAGCGATTGAAAGAGCGGGGTTTTCTAGATTTTTCCCGCATTCCTGCGTGGCATCAGGAGAACATAGATCCCCATAGCCAGCAGAAACCCGGTAAACCAAGCGTAGTGATAGAGATTTTTCCAAAGGTCGGAGACTTTCAACAGACCGACCTGACCAAGGAATCCCGGAATATTGGGTAAAACCGCCAACCCCAAGGCCACGACTGCCGCCGGATTGACCCCCCCCCTGTAAGAGTAAATTCCTTTGGTCTCGTAAAGGGCAGGGAGCTCCAGCTTGGTTCTCCGGACGAGGAAATAGTCAGCTACGAGAATACCTCCGATTGGCCCCAACAAGGCGCTGTATCCGATCAGCCAGGTGAAGATGTAGCCGCTCGGATCCGCCACCAGTTTCCACGGCATCATCAGGATTCCGATGAAGCC
>RFWS01000188.1 GCA_009921985.1 bacterium
AGGCTCGATGCCGGGGAAATCCGCATCCTTTGCGGTGGGCTGGAAAACCAGTCCGGCTTTTCGCCGGAAACTGTCGGAAATCCTTCAAGCCATCGGCTTTCCGCGCCAATCCCGATCCGTGTCCGCCTTCCAACCACGGAAATAAGCGCCATCCACTCACCCTGCCAGAAGGGGTAAGACATCCGCGGGGCGAGGATCGCTCCACCGCGCCCCAGTTTTTTTGGGCCCCCAAAACAGCCGCGGGTTCAATTTCGCCACCCGTCCTGGTCCAGATCGATACCCTCCCCCTATCCCCATCATCCTATATTCCTAGGAATGTAGGACGATTCGACCCATAGGCAAAATACAAGGTCGGCTTACTCAAAGCTCGGACCCTCCAAATTCATACGGAACTGGTTTCCCTCCTCGTCCCGGGAATGCGCCACTTTATAAGAATACTTTCGTAAACGGGTTTCACGGAGATAAATTAGCGTGAAATTTCATTCTCCTCCCAGGCTCTTCCATCCTTATAGGCCGTGCCCGCCTTCCACTGCCCCTGTTCCCAAAGAAAGGGCACCGTGATCCTGCGCTCTCCGGCGCGATCCGCACGGAAAACCTCCGCCTCGGCGTAATCTTTCGCCTCAAATCTGGGCACGTCGCTCAGCCGGTATCGGGCCGCCTCTTCCCGGTCTTTCCGCGCCACCATCACCAGCGCGGTCTTGGGCTCCCACCCTTCCGCCCGGATTCTTTCCACCAAAGGGGCGGAAAGTTTTTCCTCCAGCTCACCGTGTTTTCCCTCATTCGCCTTTTGGATCATCCCCTCCACCTCGGACATGAACCGCGTGCGCGGATCCGGACCACACCCCTGGAGACAAATTGTCCCCAAGAACAGCCCCACCACCCTGAAACTTGCCTTGGAAAAAGCCATCGGTTCGCTTCATTAAACACACCCTTTTCCATGGCTAAACCAAAACCTGCCCGTACCGGACCCAGCCTCGGCCAGGAGGTCATCGCCCTCGCCATCCTCGGCACGGGCATTCTCCTCCTGCTCGCCCTCTTTTCCTTTGATCCCCGCGACCTCTCCTTCTACTCCCAACCGCCCCAAAACCCCAAAGCCAACCTCGTCGGTCCGGCCGGCGCCTACCTCGGCGGCATTCTCTTCCTTCTCTTTGGCCTGGGTTCCTACCTTTTCCCGGTCGTCCTCATCACCGGAGGCCTTCTTCTCTTCTTCGCCAAGGAGGTCCGCTACTCCCAAAAGTTCCTCCTGCTCGGAATCCTGCTCGTCACCGGAGCCTGCCTGCTCCAGTTGGCTGCCCCGGTCTTCGGCCCCTCCCTCGCCAACCCGCTCTTTTCCGGCGCCCATGGGCTCGACGGCGCCCCCTCCCCCGCCGGCAAAATGCCCGGCGGCTACATCGGCTACTTCCTCAACGACAAGTTCCTCGCCCCCATCCTCGGCACCGTCGGCGCCGTCCTGGTTTTCGGCCTCTCCTACCTCGTGGTCCTGGTTCTTCTGTTCGAATTCCGTCCCGCGGAACTGGCCCGCGCCTTCGGCGAGGCGGGTCGCGCCATTGTCGATCAGTACTGGGACTACCGCATCCGCAAGGCCGCCCCGGACGAAAGGCTCCAGCTCGAACACAAGAAGCTCGAGATCGAGCAAAAACGCCTCCACCGCCGCCTGGCCCGGGAAAAAGCCGAGGCCGCCAAAAAAACCGCCGAGCCCGCCCCGGCGGCCGCCACCCACCGTCCCGCAGTCAAAATTGTCGACACCACCATCACCCCTTTGCCATCCGCCCTGCCCGGCGCCACCTCCCCCAAGGGCAAATCCACCCCGCCCAAAACGGAAAAAATCGAGAAACCGGAAAAGGCCGACACCAA
>RFWS01000189.1 GCA_009921985.1 bacterium
AGTCCTATCTCCTAACTACTTTCACCTCTCCCCACCCAAATTGGAGCATTCTATCCTCCTCTTTTTCTTAAACTTAAACTTAAACTAAAAACCTGACCACCAGGGCCTTAGGCTGTAAACATTCCGTCACATCCGTCCTCTTGCGGAATTGGAATGTTGTGCTTTGATAGTACAACACGTTATGCGTTTTCTTTTGCTAGGCTTTTCTCTGGTTTTGGCGGCGAACTCTTTCGCACAGAACCTCGTCAAAAACGGCAACTTCTCCTCAGGCAATACCGGATTCACCACCTCGTACACATACTCCACGGGCAACAGCGCGGACAACAGTGTGTTCAGCGAGGGAAAATATTGGGTCGGTGCCCAAGCCTCGCAAGTGCATCCGGATTTTTCCTCGGGCTATGACGCCACATCTGGAAGTTCCGGAGGAAAGTATTTTATCGCCAATGGCGGCCCCGACACCACACAGACCATCTGGCAATCGGACGTCATTTATGTGAGCGAGTACGATTTTACGTTCCGGTTTGAGGCTTACCTCACCACTCTGGTTACCCTCGAAGCTTTGACCGGTTACGCGCCTCCGAAGCTTTATTTTGAAATCGGCAACGGCTCTTCCTGGACGCCGCTGGGAGGAGAAGCCACCATTTCCACCTCGACCGCTCCCGGAGCGAGAATCGGGGCAATGATTTCGGCTTGGACGACATTTATTTCGGTGCCCGTTCGGCGTCGCCATCGTATTCCAGTTATTCGGGTCCGAGCAGCCCTCCCTCGTATACTCCGGTTGCCCTCAACACCCCCACGGGCCTAACAGCTAGCAATCCCCAAACCGACCGACTCACGATTTCCTGGAGTGCTCCCACGGGAACCCCTCCCTCGGATTATTTGGTCCAATATTCCGGTAACGGTGGCGCCAGTTGGAGCACTTTCAATGACGGTGTTTCCTCCTCGACCTCAACGACCGTCACCGGTCTGACGCAAGGAAACACCTACCTTTTCAGGGTGGCGGCGGCCAGTGGCGGCTTAACCGGAGTTTACTCCGCCCCCTTGGAGGTTTTCCTGCAGCCTCCTCCCGGGGCCACCGGGTCTTATCTGGGGGCCAATGGAAATAATATTTCCTCCTTCATCGATTTTTCCTCCCCGACGCTCGGTCCGGTCACCGGATATACGGTGGAAGCCTCCTCATCGGCGGGCACCAGTAGCTTTAACATACCCGTCAGCGGCTGGAGCCCGAACACCTTTACCGAAGTAACGTTCCCGAGCCAAGGGAACCGGACCTACACGGTCAAAGTCAGGGCCTATAACGGCGGGGGTGCTGGTCCGTGGTCATGGACAAATCAATTTACGACTTACGCGGGATTACCACTCAACCTGAAGACGACCCCCACGACGACCAGTGCCAACTTTTCCTGGAGCGCCCCGACAAACTCTGTCGGTCCGATCACCTATCTGGTGGCCTACTCCTCGGATACGGATTCCAATGTTTACGCGGGAACTTGGAGCCCTGAGGTTGCGGTCACGGGAACGCAGTACACTTTCACCGGCCTGGCGGGGGACACGAATTACCGCTTTCGGGTTACGGCCGTCGGGATCAAAGGAACGGACACCCCGGTGATGACCTCAGCCAAAACCCTGCCCTATCCTCCGAATTCCCCGAGTTCTCTCAGCTTGGATACCGCCACCTCCAGCTCCATGGGGCTGTCTTTCTCGCCGCCGAATGTCGATGCCACCCACGGGGTCCCCACCGGGTACCGGGTGGAATACTCCTCCAACGGGGGACTGAGCTGGAACCAGGCCAGCTGGAGTTCCACGAGTGGAACCGTCTCCGGTCTTGC
>RFWS01000190.1 GCA_009921985.1 bacterium
AAAAAAAGACCGCATCCTTTTCCTGAAACCGTGGTTATATCCCCAGATGAGAGTCATCCAACTTCTGGTCATTCTTGGTGCGTCCGGCTTTTTGCCGGTGCGGGGCCACCCCGGGCATGAGGGGAATCTAGAGACGGCGGCGGGGTCTCCATCCAACTTTCCCTCTCCCCAGGTCAGCATCACCACGGAGGGGAATGAGCGGGTGATCCGTGCGAATGGCGTCCCGAATCACGAGATTGGTCAGTTTCCCGGTCCGGGCTGTCCGAATGCGGTCTCGGCTCAGAATTACACCCTCCGGGTGCCGCTGAATCCGAAGACAAACGCCAGCTTTACCCAGTTAAAGCAGCAGGCGATCGGGGTGGCGCTGAACGGAGTGCCTTTTGATCCGGGAACGGCGGAGTATTGGAAGAATGACCGGACTTCCGGGTGGCATATCGAGGCACTTGGAGGCCGAAAAAACCTCGGGTTGGATCAAAACAACGCCCATGTTCAACCCAACGGGGCGTACCATTACCACGGGATTCCGACCGGCTTGCTGTCGACCCTTGGGGGCGCGGATTTCCCCAAGCTGATCGGTTATGCGGCCGATGGTTTCCCCATCTACGCCCAAACCAACCAAAACAGATCTAGTTACCGGCTAAAGACTGGAAATCGTCCGGGAGGATCCGACGGACCGGGCGGGGTCTACGATGGGACCTATGAGGCGGACTACGAATTTGTCTCAGGATCAGGCGATTTAGATGAGGCCAACGGGAGGACGGGCAAAACCGCGGAATATCCGCAAGGGACCTACTACTACGTCGCCACAGCCGAATTCCCCTTTTATCCGAGGAAGTTGAAGGGAACTCCGGATCCCAGTTTCCGGCGCGGTCCGCCCGGGGGAGGACCGGGAGGGGCGGGTCAAAGCCGGGGATCAGGGGGAAGCGAGCCGAATGCCAAAACGGGACGGGGAGATCCCATTCAAAGATTTGACAAAAACGGGGACGGCAAAATTTCCCAAGAGGAGGCCCCGCCCATGATGAAGGCCAATTTTTCGCGGCATGATGCCAATGGGGACGGGTTCATTGATTCGGAGGAGGCGAAGTCGCTGCCTTCCCGGGGCAGTCCAACAGGGAATATGGGGGAAAGGCCCGAGGCTCCGGACATGGCGCCTCTGGAGGGTGGACCGATGGGAAAGTCAGCCGACCGAAAACCTTGGATTGAAAATCACCTTCCGGAACTGGATACCGATGGCAATGGGGTCGTGAGTCTGGAGGAAATGACCGCGGAGGTGGAAAATGTTTTTCATGGATACGACGGAGACAGGGATGGGAGGATTGCGCAAAAGGAGGCCGAAGAGGGCCGGGTTCACAGCGCCATGGGCGGCTTTGTTCAGCAGCACTTCTCCGAACTGGATACCGATCACGACGGCTCGGTCTCCCTCGAGGAACTACGGCAGGCGGCGGTTCGCATGTGGGAAAAATTTTCCCAAAGCAAGTCTCCTTCGCCGGCTCGTCCGTAGCCGTCGCCAACTGTTTTGCTGGCTCGGGTTGGGTTACGGTAAAAGTTTTCCGACGAGGGCGCTGAGGGCGCGGTTGTCAGCGCGGCCGGCGGCCTTGGCCTGGCAGGCTTTCATGACGGCGCCCATGGCCTTTTTATCGGTGGCCTTGAGTTCGGCGATGACGCCCTTCACCAGGGCCTCCAGTTCGGAGTCGGACATGGCCTGCGGAAGGTAGGACTCAAGAATCTTAACTTCGGCCTGCTCCTTGGCGGCCTGGTCGGCACGGCCACCTTTGGTGAAGGCTTCGATGGAGTCATGGCGTTTTTTGATCTCCTTG
>RFWS01000020.1 GCA_009921985.1 bacterium
TCCTCGATGACGGTCTCAAACGGCTCATGGTCCTCGCCGGGGCGCTTCTGCACGCCCATGACAACATCCCCGTACATCTGGAGAAAACGACGGTAGCAGTCGTAGGCAAAACGCTCGTTCTTGCTGCGTTCGGCGAGGCCGCGGACGGTGCGGTCGTTGAGGCCGAGGTTGAGGATGGTGTCCATCATGCCGGGCATGGAGTCGCGGGCGCCGGAGCGGACAGCCACGAGGAGCGGGTTGGAGACGTCGCCGAACTTGCGGCCCATGGCGTGTTCAAGTTTGGCGATCGCGTCGTCGATCTGGCGGTCAAGGGAACCAGGATAGGTGCGGTTGTGGTCGTAGTAGTAGGTGCAGACCTCCGTGGTGATGGTGAATCCGGCCGGCACAGGCAGGCGGATTTTGGTCATTTCGGCGAGGTTGGCTCCTTTGCCGCCAAGGAGGGACTTCATCTTGCCATTGCCGTCGGCCTTGCCGTTGCCGAAAAAGTAGACGTATTTTACTCCCTTGGAGGAGCTGGGTTTCTTGGATTTGGAGGATTTTGTTTTGGTTGGCATATGAAAAAGAAGCGTTTCGGAATGCCAGCGAAGCGAGCCTTTGGCAAGCCCGTTCAGGCTGGTTTGGGAGCAAGTGGGGCGGCGGCAGGGCGACTCTTCCAAGCGGACTCTTGAAATGACAACACCTTACGAATGCCCTCTTCTGCGAGACCAAGCAGCTGCTCAAATTCCTGGCGGGTGAAATCATGTTCCTCCCCGCCGGCCTGAATTTCCACGAGGCGACCCGTTCCCGTCATGACCACGTTCATATCAACCTCGGCGTCCCGATCCTCGGGGTAATCGAGATCGAGCATGGGGGTGCCCTGAAGCAAGCCGACACTGATGGCTGCCACCGCGGTGCGCAAGGGGTCGCCGGTGAGACGACCCGAGGACTGGAGTCTTTCGATCGCCCGGCGAAGGGCAAGGCAGGCACCGGTGATCGCGGTGGTACGGGTGCCGCCATCCGCAGCCAGGACATCGCAATCCACCCACAGACTGCGCGGACCCAGTGCCTCAAGATCCGTGACGGCGCGAAGACTCCGGCCGAGAAGGCGTTGAATTTCCGTGGAACGGCCGTCCACCTTGCCCCGGGCGGAGTCGCGGGGTTTTCGATCATGGGTCGAAGCGGGAAGCATCGAATATTCGGCGGTGAGCCAGCCGCCAGCCACATTTTGTTCTTTCATCCAGCGGGGCACCGACTCCTCCGCGGAAACGGTGCAGATCACCTCGGTTTTGCCGCAGCGTAGGAGGACGGAGCCGGCGGCGTTGGCCGCAATGTCCCACACGCAGGAGAGGGGGCGCAGATCCCGGGGGGATCGTCCGTGGGAGCGGGGATTCATGGATGAAGATCCTCGGCGGCTCGGACGGTGTTGGAAAGCAGGAGTGAAATGGTCATCGGACCAACTCCGCCGGGATTGGGGGTGATGGCCCCGGCCACGGCTTTGACCGAATCGAAATCCACATCCCCGACGAGCCGGTAGCCACGGGGGTTCGACGGATCGTTTACCCGATTCACGCCCACATCCACTACGGTGGCGCCGGGTTTGACGTGTTCCTGTTTTAGGAAAAGAGGCCGCCCAAGGGCGCCGACGAGAATATCGGCTTGCCGAGTGAGGGCGGCCAGATTTGCCGTGCGGGAATGGGCCAGCGTGACCGTGCAATCGGCCCCGGGCGACTTGCGGGCAAGCAGCAGGGCAAGGGGTCGGCCGACGATCTGGCCGCGGCCCACGATGACGGCGTGTTGTCCGGCGGTGGGGATCTCCCCAAGGCGCAGGATTTCGAGGATTCCGGCGGGGGTGCACGGCAGAAATCCGGAAGCATCGCCCAGCAGTAGCTTGCCGAAGTTGACGGGGTGGAAGCCATCGACGTCCTTGGCCGGGGAGACACGGGCATAAACAACATCGTTGGGCAAGGCGGCGGGCAGGGGGGACTGGATGAGGATGCCGTGCACCTTGGGATCGGTGTTCAGGGCGTCGATTTCCTTCAACAGGGTGTTCAGCGGTGTGGATTCAGGAAGAACGAGGGTTCGGCTGGCGATCCCAACCTCTTGGGCGCGCTTTTCCTTTCGGGACACGTAGGCGCGGGAAGCGGGATCCTCGCCAACGCGGATAAAAACCAGCCCTGGCACCACGCCACGCTTCTTGCAACGGGAAACGCGTGCAGAGGTCTCCCCGTGAATGCGGGCGGCGAAAGCCTCACCGTCAAGAATGCGGGCAGACATGGAGTTTTAACAATGCCTTGGATCAATCAAAAACGGAAGCACCGCGCTTCAGTCGAAGAGGGGAACGGGTTTTCCGGGGGGCGGCTGCTGAATCATAATTTCCGGACGGCGCAGGGAAAGAGTTTGGCGAAACCAGTCCTGAGCCTCCGGATCTCCGTGCACGAGAAAAAGCTTTTTTGGCCGGGCCTCCTCACAGATCCATTCGACGAGATCTTCCCGGTTGGCGTGGGCGGAGAGATCAAAATGACGAACCTCACAACGAATGGGAAGAGGGCCGTGGGGATCGGCCCAGTCAACCGAACCACCCTGGCCGGCTGTGCGGAGCAGGCCGGCGGGGGAACTGGGCTCGGTAAAACCGACAAAGAAGATTGCATCGTTTTCCCGCGGGAAGAAAAGACGGGCAAGGGTGTGACTGGTGGTGTGCGGGGTCATCATGCCGGAGCTCACGAGATAAATCTGGCCGGATCTAGGGCGAAGGGTAGCCAGTCGGCGCGGGTCGAAGGTCTCCGGTCGGACTTCCGGAATGATCTTGAGGCCGGCGTGTTGGCGGGGGGCAAGGGATCTCTGTCGGTCGTAGACCTCGGTGAGGACACGGCCAAGACCGCCGATGTAGATGGTGGTCGGGGGAAGGCGACCGTCTCCACGGGCATGATGCAGAAGGGTCAGCATTTCCTGGGTTTTGCCCAGCGCAAAGACCGGCATCAGCACCGCGCCGCCCCGGGCAAAGGTTTGGCGGATGGCTTCCAGCAGGTCGTTTTCGAGGGAGTCGCGGGTTTGACCCGAGGGAGTGGGTTGGGCGCCCCGGGTGGTCTCCATGATGATGGTGTCCCAAGGGCCTTTTGGAGGCTGGCAGGGAATCATGAGGGTTTGCCGGCCAAGATTGAGATCGCCGGTGTACAGCGCTCGGCGGGCGCCACAACGGACTTCCGTCAGGGCGGAGCCCAGCACATGGCCGGCGTCGTGAAAAACAAATTTAAATTCCGAACCGTCGACGTGGAATGGGCGCTGGAGTGGAACGGCTTCCCAGGTGACTGCACAGTCGTCGACTCCCCGGTGGGTGTAGAGGGGATACTCCTGCTGGAGGGTCTCCTTGCGTTGCCGGGTCATGACGTTGACCGAATTATGAAGAAGAGGTTCGGCGAGGGCGGCGGTCGCTGAGGTCATCCAAACCTTGGCGCCCGGGCACTGGCGAGTGACGAGGGGAAGAGCGCCGACGTGGTCGTGGTGGGCGTGGGAAAGAATGACCGCCTCCAAATCCTTCGGCAGCGCATCCAGCATCGGGGTGGCTGACCAGCCTTCCCTACGCGGGTGCATGCCGGCATCCAGCAGGACGGAGGTGCTCCCGGATCGAAGCAAATAAGAGTTCGCGCCGATTTCCGCGGCGCGGGTTAGGTTGGTTAGACTGATCATCGGCGGCGGAGCGGAGTCCGCAACCGCCGCTTTAAAACTGTCCCCGGAGCAGTTGAATCACCTCGCGGGGAAGTTCGTTGCCGGGTTGGGACGCCTGCCCCACCAGCCAATCACGGGCCACTTCACTGCGCCGCTGGTTTAGGAGCTGGGCCTGAATTTTAGGTAGCTGGGTGGTGGCGACATCGGCGGGGACCGGTTGGCGTTGCGCAAGATATACGGCCAAGCCGCCGTTCTCCGTCCGGACAAAAGAACTGACCCGGTTCGGTTCCAGTTGGGCGACGATTTGGCGGATGCGGTCGGCCTCGGGAAAGGTGAGTGGTTTTGAATCGGCAGGAGCAAAAGTGGGTACTTTCGTGCTGGTTAGGGCGGCTGCCTTAATGATTTCCTCCCATTTCCGACCTTGGGCCAACTCCGTCTTGGCACGATCCAGAAAATTACGGGAGGCCTGATCGGTTAATTGAAGACGGGCCTGCTCCTGCCAACGGGCCTTCACATCGGCCATAGACTCCGCAAGGGGGCGTAACCGTCCCGGCTGCAGATCTTTTAGGTGAAACACTAGAAACCCATTTTTCGATGGGAGAAAGTCACTCACCGGCTCATCCGCGGTGAGGCGGAGGGCGGCAGCCACCAGGCGGGGATCGGTCTCGCCTGGGAACGGGGAGTCGGCGGCGTCGAAGGGCCCGGCGTTTTTGATTGGCAGCTTGGCCTCGACCGCTTTGGCTGAAAAATTCGGTCTCGTTTGGCCTTCCGGCAGGTTGAAAAATTGTGAGGTGAAGGCAAAAGCCGCCTCACCGGCCTTTTTGCGGGACTCATCATCCGTGCCGGTGGCCGTGAATTCGACATATTCCACGGTGCAACGGGTGGGGACGGCAAAAGCCTGTTCGTTGGCTTTGTGGAATGCTTCCAAATCCTGGATGGTCGGTTCGGGCGGGGTGAATTTGGATGCATCCCAGCGCACCACCTGGGCCTCGGCCGGTCCAAAGAGTCGCTGAAGGCGGATTTCTGACTCTCCGGGAAACACAGCTGCGGTGGAACTCAGCGCCAGAAGAAGTTGGCGTGTTCGGACATCGTTGAAGATCGCCTCGTTGAATCGATCCCCCGTAAAACCTTGGGGAGACAGAAAATTTTCGGTGAAACGCTGAAAGAGTTCGGGATCATACTTTCCATCCTTCAGGAAAAGGGGATTTTTGCGGATGGATTCGAGGAGCTGCTGGGGTTGTGGCTCGATCCCGGCGCTCTGCGCGGCCTGGTTCTGAAGCAGGCGGATCCAGGTTTGGATGGCCAGAAAGCGGTCGTTATCGGAAGGGATCCGACCAGTCTCCAGGGTGGCTTCCAGGAGGGTCTGGCGCTGGGCGGCCACCAGGTCGTTAAGGGAAAGGGTTCTGCCACCGATCACACCCATTTTGCCGGCGGCGGGATCGACGCCATGCGGAGTCCAGTTACCGAAAAAAATAAAAGATATGGCAATGACCGCCAAAAGGATGAGGAGAAGCCCTTTCAACTTGTCGTGCAAATAAGTGATCATGGAGAGTTTTTGGCTTGTCGGGGGGGGAGGAGGAAAGACCAAAATCCGTCATGATGTACCGATTGCTTCTGGTTTCGTGGGTTGGCCTGGGGGGGGTCTTTGCCCAAGACCAACTCCGGTTGAAAAGTGGGGAAGTTATTTCGGGGTCCGCCGTGAAATTTGACGAGGGTTCAAAGTCCCTGACCTTTAAGTTTGATAAGGGCACCTTGAGTTACGCTCAAGGAGACATCGCCGAGGTCACCCTGAAGGAACGATCCGGTGTGATGGAAGGGCGGAAGGCCCTCGAAGAGGGAAAGATGGAAGAAGTGGTGGCGAAATGGCAGGAGCCGGTTGCCCAATATCTTGGAGTCGACAATCCATGGGTTTTGGAATGCGCCGGAGGGCTTGGCCAGGCCTATCTTACCTTGGGTAAAATCGCGGATGCAGAGGCCTTGTATGGAAAAATGAAACAATTTTATCCCTCGGGACCTTCGGCGTTGCGTGCGGAGATCGGGTTGGCGGTGGCCACCTCCGGGAAGGATGCCTCCGGGCTTCTGGCCAAGCTTCAGGCCTTGGAGGGGCAGCTCAAGGAGAGCCTGCGACCCTTACGGGCCGACCGCGAGGCCCTCGCGGAGTACTATTTTGCCCGGGGCGAAGCCTTCGAGCGAAATGGCGATTCCGCCAAGGCCTTGGAGGATTTTTTGCGGGTGAAAGTACTTTATCCTGAACCGCCGTCGCTCGGACAGCGTTCCGCAAAAAAGGCGGACTCCTTGCGGCAAGCCAACAAAGACCTCGTCACCGAATAAGGGGGGCACTAGAAAAGTCCTATGACGCGAGCCGTATTGCACAGTCTGTCTTGGCTTCTTCTCCTCAGGATGCCTTTGGCTGCAGCGGAGGGTGCTGCCCCGGGAGCTCATGGGGACACCTTTATGGATTTGTTTCTCATGTCCGGACCGGTGGGCTGGATTCTTTTGGTCGCCTCTATTTTAATCATGGCCTTTGCGATCGAGGCAGTGATCAAAATCCGGATCGGGCGTCTCGCTCCTCCGGCGGTTTATGCCCAGCTCAAGGACGCCTTTGTTTCCGGCAACTATCCCCAAGCCTTCCAAATCTGCACCGCTAACCCGTGTTATCTTGGGCGCATTGTCCAGGCAGGAATCGAGCGCCTGGGCCGCGGGCGGGACGCAGCGGAAAAGGCGATGGGGGAAGTGACGGCCAAGGAAATCAATGATTTGAAATCCAATATCAACTACCTTTCCGTCATCGGGGTGGTCAGTCCCATGGTGGGGTTAACCGGAACGGTCATTGGAATGATGAAAGCCTTCAAAACCCTTGGCTCCTCCGGGGCGGCGGATCCCAGCAAACTTTCCGCGAACATCTCCGAGGTTCTTTTCGCTACGGCCTTCGGTCTGTTTGTGGCCATTCCCGGGTTTGTTCTTTATTATGTGTTCCGGAACCGCGTGCAGACGGTTACGGTCTCGGTGGACCAACAGGTCGGGCATCTATTTGACGGTGTGCCGTTCGAACAGCTGACGGGATACCGCGTGCAGGAATATCTCGGGGAAAGCGCCGGTAGCCCGGCCGCCTCGGCCTAAGGCGATTTCCGGCCATGGCCGGCCACGGCAAAAAATTCAGCGTTCATGCCTCGGGGGGTGAGGAGGAGCCGGAATTTCAGGTTGCCCCCATGGTGGATGTGCTGTTGGTGCTGCTCATGTTTTTCACCGCCACCACAACCACCGAAGTCAAAAGCCAGATCGCTGACTTGACCCTTCCGGATGCCCAAGAGGCCAAGGACCGGGAAAAGGGGCAAGGGCAGTTTTTGATCAACATCAATAAAATGGGCGGGGTGGAGTCGCAGGGCCAGAGCGGTCTTGATGAGGCCTCTCTGGCCAATTTAATCAAACAGGATTACACCAACGTCAAAAAACTTGATCCCAATGCCAGCTACCGGGTGCTGGTTCGTGCGGACAAGGATCTGGGGTGGGATAAGACCAAGGTGGTTCTTAAGGCGGCGGCCGCGGCGGGGGTGGGAAACGTGGTTTTCGCCACGACGAAAGGCGGGAAGGGATAACTTATGGCTGGCGGAGGAGGAGGCGGGGAGGGGGAATTTGGCCTACAGATCGCGCCGATGCTCGACGTGATGTTCGTGCTGTTGATGTTTTTCATGGTGATGGCGGGCCAGCAGGTCAAAGAGGCTGAACTGGGGGTTTCCGTTCCCGGGGGCGGGCAAGCCTCCACCACGGCCAAAACTCCCGTGACCATTCGGATCGCGCCCGACGGGGTTGTGACCTTTAACGATACCCCGGTGGACAACCGCGAGGATCGGGAGATGCCCAAATTGCGGGGGCGGCTGAAAAATTTGATTGAGGCGTCCGCCGAGCAGTCCGTGATCATTCGCCCCAATGACCGGGCGCCCTATCAAAGGGTGGTCGACGTGCTCAACGCCTGCGGCGCCGAGCGGGTCAAGAACCTGACGTTTGGTGGCTGAGCGGGGCCGGCTACGCCCGGCCCATGTATTTTCGTTCCCGGGTATCGACCTTGATCAATTCCCCTTCCTTGATGAAGAGGGGAACCTGCAGCTGGATCCCGGTCTCAAGCTTTGCCATTTTCATCACGTTGTTGGCCGAATCGCCCCGGATTCCTTCGGGCGACTCCGTGACCTTCAACGTGACGCTGGCAGGGGGCTCCACGGAAACGGCCTTACCCTCGATGAAGAGGATTTCGCAGGGGGTGTTCTCGGACATGAAGTCCTTGGCCTCTTCCACCAACTCGGCCGGCAGGGTGATGTTTTCGTAATTCTCCGGGTTCATGAACGTGTAACCAGTGTTGTCCTGATAGCTGAATTCCCATTTTTCCCGGGAGACATTGACGGTTTCGAGCCGCTCGTCCGAAGCAAGCCGGTGGTCCGAGGAGAGACCGGAGCGGAGCGAACGGAAGGTCGCCTGGACAAAGGCCCGCTTGTTGCCCGGAGTGCGGTGGGTGGTGTTGAGTACGACGTAAATGTCCCCGTCCTTGCTGACGGCCATGCCCTTGCGTAGGTCGTTTGCGATCACTGCCATAACGATGAGTCTCCTGTGTTGTGGACCGTTCAGTAGAGTCTGAAGCGGGCCAGATCCTGGGAATCCACCAACCCGACCGGTCGGCGGGCCGCATCCAAAACGATCAAGTCCTCGATGCGGTGGGTTTCGAAGATATGCAAGGCTTTGGCGGCCAAACTGTCAACGGGGATGGTAATGGGGTTTTTCGTCATGACCGCCCGGAGCGGTCGTTTGCCGATCTCCGGATCTTTCTGGAATCCGCGGACAAAGTCCCCGTGGGTGTAGATGCCAGCCAGCTTGCCACGGGAATCCACGACAACGGCCGCTCCGCACCGTTTGGCGGTGATCTGGGCAAGTGCCTTGGCCACCGGGGTCTCCGGTTTGCAGACCGGTACGGCGGAACGGGGGCGCATGATTTCACTGACTTTCAAAAGAAGATCCCGGCCGATGGCTCCCGCCGGATGCAGGCGGGCGAAGTCCTCCCGTCGAAAACCTCGGCTTTCCAGGAGAACCATGGCGATGGCATCACCCATGGCCAGCATGGCCGTGGTGCTGGAGGTCGGCGCCAGGTTCAGCGGACAGGCCTCCTGCTCCACGGAAACGTCCAAAGCCACATCTGCCTGCTTGGCCAGGGGAGAGCGCGGATTGCCGGTGATGCCGACGATGGGTGTGCCTAGGCGCTTGAGCAGGGGAACCACGCGGAGAAGTTCGTCGGTATTGCCGCTGTAGCTGAGCACGATGACCAGATCCTTCGGGGAAACGACCCCCAGATCGCCGTGGGCGGCATCCACGGGATCCAGGGCCACTGAGGTGGTGCCTGTGCTGGCGAAGGTGGCGGCAATCTTGTGGCCGATGTGTCCGGACTTGCCGATGCCGGTCACGATGATTTTTCCCCCGCTCTCCAGCCGCTGGCGCATGAGTTGTACCGCCTTCAGGAAGCTGGAACCCAAACGGCGGCGCACCCGTTGCAAGGCAGCGATCTCAATTTCGAGAACGCGCTTTGCCTTCTTGAGATGATGTCCGTTGGCCATGAACAGGTTAGGATATCGGGAAGAGGCCGGTCGGGCAAACCGTCTTGCGGCTTGAGCCAAACGGGGATTCCCCGCACGGTAGGCGTATGAAGAGCTGGCCGGAACTTTTTCTCGCCCTCCGTTTTCTTCGTCCCCACCGCAGTTTCGTCTCAGTCATCACGATCCTGAGTTGGTTGGGCGTGGTGGCCGGGGTGCTGGTGTTGATTGTGGTCCAGTGCGTGATGCGAGGGTTTGAGGAGGAACTCACGCGCAAGGTGATCGGGTTCCAATCCCATCTCACCGTGGCAGGTCAGGGCCCCCTGCCTGAGCCTGACCGGCTTCTGGAGGCGATTCGGTCCGAACCTGAGGTGATAGGGGCTAGTCCGGCCGTGCTGGGCCCGGTGCTGGCGGAGACGCGCGGGCGGATCTCCACCCCGCGCATCAAGGGATGGGATTCCGCCACCGCGGAAAGCGTGGTGCCGCTGAAAGAGTGTCTGATCGAGGGGACCTGGTCACCGGGAGCAGACCACCTGGTGGTGGGGAGTGAATGGGCAACGGCCAACCGGGCTCAGATCGGAACCGAGGTTAATCTGCTCGGCCCGCAACAGTTCCGGGATCTGGTGGGAAAAACCAACGCCCCGGGTGTTCCTAAAAAGATCCCACTTCCCCGAACCTTCCGGGTCGCCGGGATCTTCAAAACCGGGATGTATGATTACGACTCCGACTACCTGCTGACTGATTTGCCGACCGCCCAGGACGTTTATGCGCTCACCAATTCCGTTCACGGGGTGGCCATTCGGCTACAAAATTCTTCCCAGGCCGCCGCGGTGGCAGAAAAACTCCGTGCCAAGCTCCCCGGCCTGCGGATTTTAACCTGGATGGACCACAACCAGCGCCTGTTTGCCGCCGTGGCGGTAGAACGGAGGGTGATGAGTTTTCTTCTTTTCTTTGTCATGGCGGTGGCGGCACTGGGTTTGAGCGGCACGCTGATCACGGTCACGGTTCAGCGGGCGCGGGTAATCGGAACCCTCGCGGCGATCGGCGCGACTCCCGGACAAATCGCCATGGTCTTCACGCTTTACGGTGTCGTCGTCGGGGTGCTCGGTTCCTTGGCCGGGGTGGCTGGAGCTTGGTTGGTTTTGGTGAACCGCAACGGCGTTGCCAATCTGATTGCCAAAGTGACCGGGCAGGATCTTTTTCCTCCGGAGATCTATCATTTTGCCTCCCTCCCGGTGAAATATGATGCGGGGATCTTTTTCGGGGTGGCCTCCGCCGGTCTGGCCCTCAGTGTCTTGGCCGCCCTGGCTCCCGCCTGGGCGGCTGCACGCACGGAACCGGCCGCCAACCTGAAACGGTCATGAGTGCCCCCCTCCTTGAAGTCCGGGACCTCCACAAGAGCTATCAGCTCAAAGGGCGACCGGCTCTGGAGATTCTTCATGGGATCGACCTCCAACTTCCCGCGGGGGAATGCCGCCCCATCTGTGGCCGGTCGGGGGCGGGGAAATCGACGCTTCTCCATATTCTCGGCGGCCTGGAAAATCCCGATCGGGGCGAAATTCTTTGGAAAGGGGAGAGCACCCGGGGATGGGACCGATCCCGCTGGGCGATTTGGCGGAGAAAAGCCGTTGGCTTTGTCTTTCAATCCTACCACCTGATTCCGGAGCTCACCGTGGAGGAAAACATCCGGCTTCCCGCCATGCTGGCGGGCGTGCCGTTGGAGGAAAGTTGGGAGGACCTTTTGGATGAGGTGGGCATGACCCTGCGCCGGGATCATCTGCCGGCCGAGCTTTCGGGCGGGGAGCAGCAGCGCGTGGCCGTAGCCCGAGCCCTGGTGCTGGAGCCGGAACTGATCTTGGCGGATGAACCGACCGGTAACCTCGATGGGGCCTCCGCGTCCGCGGTGCTTGATTTGCTTGTGAAGATGGTGCGCCAAAGGCAAAAATCTTTGTTGCTGGTCACGCACGACGAAACCGTGGCGGGGCGGGTGGGAACCCCGCTCCGGATCGCGGACGGAAGGCTGGCCGGAAACCGATCATGACCATCTATATCGACGGAAAATTTTACCCGGAGGAGGAAGCGAAGATCTCGGTCTTCGACCACGGCCTGCTGTACGGCGACGGCGTCTTTGAGGGCATCCGCGCCTACGAAGGCCGGGTTTTCAAGCTGGAGGAGCACCTCCGGCGCCTGGAGGACTCCGCGCACGCCATCCTCCTCAAGATCCCGCTGAGCCGGGAGGAGATGCGTGCTGCGGTGCTGGAAACCTGCAAACGAAACAAGATGAGGTCCGGCTATCTCCGCTTGGTGGTGACCCGGGGCAAGGGGTATCTCGGCCTTTCCCCTGACCGTTGCAAAAAGGCGACCATCATCATCATCGCGAGCGAGCTGGAGCTTTATCCCGAAAAGTACTACCGCGAGGGGTTGCGGGTGGTGACGGTGCCCACTTGGCGGAACTCCCCGGCCGCACTGGATCCCAGCATCAAGTCGCTCAACTACCTGAACAACATCCTCGCCAAAATCGAGGGGCAGCAGGCGGGGGCCCAGGAGGTGATCCTGCTCAACCCGCAGGGCCTGGTTGCCGAATGTTCGGGCGACAACATCTTCTTCATTCGCGACCAGGTGCTCGTCACCCCCAAGCTTTCCTCTGGTGCCCTCAACGGCATCACCCGCAACACGGTGTTGGAAATCGCGCGGGAAGCCGGCTGGAAAACCAGGGAAGACGATGTCCGGCGCTATGACCTGTTCACGGCGGAGGAGATGTTCCTCACCGGGACCGGTGCGGAGGTCATTCCGGTGGTCGAGGTGGACGGTCGGACCATCGGGACGGGTAAGCCCGGGAAACACACCGCCGACCTCATCCGCCGCTATCACAAGCTGGTCACCACCACGGGGACGAAAATCCCCGCCTAAAGGCGCCGTGGATTGTCAGAAGTGTGCAAGGAAGCCGGCCACCGTCTTCATGACCACGGTGGTGGGCGGGGAACTCAAGCGCACTGACCTCTGTGAGGATTGCGCCCGCGAAAGCGGGGCAATTCACCCTTCTGGGTTCCTTTCCGCGGAAGCCCTGATAACAGGTTCCTCCTCCATCGCGGAAGAAAAGGCGGAAAAGTGTCCGGCCTGCGGTTACACCCTCGATACCCTCAACAAAACCGGCCGTTTGGGCTGCGCAGGCTGCTATGAGAAGTTTTCCGGATCGTTAACGGTTGCCTTGCAGGAGTCGCAAAAGGCCATGATCCATATCGGCAAGCGACCGAGGAGAAAAAAGGCTGGTCGGGACGAACTGGAGGCCGAGATGCAACACCTGATCCGCACGGAACAGTACGAAGAGGCGGCCAAACTGCGCGATCGGATGGGGAAGCTGAAGCCCGCGCCCCGGAAAGAAAAAACGGAATGAAGGTCTCCCTGGAATGGTTGCGGGAGTGGTGTGAGTGGGAGGGGACCGCCACACAGGTGGCGGACCAATTCACCCGGAGCGGCACGGAAGTCATCTCCATGCGCTCCACCGGGAGTCAGGTCCCCGGAGTGATCACTGCCAAGATCCTTGAAAAGAAACCTCATCCGAATGCCGACCGCCTGACTGTCTGCCAAGTGGATGATGGCAGTGGTCCCCGGCAGGTGGTCTGCGGGGCGAAAAACCATAATGTGGGGGACATTGTGCCCCTGGCCAAACCCGGCACGACATTTCCCGATGGGCTGACCATCAAATCGGCCAAGCTGCGCGGGGAAAGTTCCGAGGGCATGCTCTGTTCCGCGAAGGAACTGGGAATCGCCGAGGGTGCCGAGGGACTTTTGCTTTTGCCCAAGGAGACTCCGCTGGGAGTGCCGTTGGAAAAACTTTTCCCCGGGGAGACCGTGCTGGAGTTTGAGGTCACACCTAACCGGGCGGATCTGGCCTCCATGGAGGGGGTGGCCCGTGAATTCACGGCCTTGGGGGCGAAGCGGAAGGATCGAGGTCCGATTCAAGCTCCCGCCGCCGGTCCCTTGACCGGATGGAGAGTGGAAGTGGCGGATCCCGAGGATTGTCCGCGTTACTCCCTCACGGTCCTCTCCGTGAAGGCGGGGTTGGATTCTCCGGATTGGATGAAAAAGCGGCTCGCCGCCTGCGGAATGCGCAGCCTGGGTCTGCTGGTGGATGTGACCAACTACGTTTTGTTGGAAATCGGTCAACCGACCCACGTCTTTGATGCGGCCAAGATCCAGGGCACTACCATCCAGATCCGGCGCGCCAAGGCAGGAGAAAAAATCTCCGGTTTGGATGGAGGCTCCCATGAGGTGAATCCGCAGGATCTGGTCATTGCCGATGGTAAGGGACCCGTGGCGCTGGCGGGGGTGGTGGGGGGAAAGGAAAGCTCGGTGGAAGCTGGGACGCGAAAAATTCTTTTGGAATCCGCCCGATTCCATCCCGGCACGGTCCGGAAAACCGCGAGGAGGTTGTCGCTGCACACTGAATCTTCACGGCGTTTCGGTCGAGGTGGCCTAGATCCCGCCCTGGTGGAACGAGCCCGCAACCGCGTGATCAGCTTGCTCCAGGAGTGTGGTGCCCTGGAAAAAATGGAAGGGACCCTGACGGTGGGAACGGAAGTAAACAAGGATCCTGCGCCCATTTCCCTTCGCGTGGCCAAGGTGGAAAAGATGATCGGCCACCCCTTGGATGCGAAGAAAATCCAAAGCCGCCTGACCGCCCTAGGATTCGAGGTCAAAGGCGAGGGTTGGATCCCGCCGAGTTGGAGGGGGGATGTTCGCGAGGAGATGGATTTAATTGAGGAGTTGATCCGTCTGGAAAATCTGGATCAAACCCCCTCCGTGTTGGATCCGTTGGCGGAAGGGGAATCGGTCGAAGACCGCGAAGACCGGCGGCGCCGTCGGATCCGCGCCTTTTTGACGGAGCGTGGTTACACCGAAACCATGACCGGAAGTCTGATCCGAAAAGATGAGGGAACTTTCGTGAAACTTTCCATTCCCGCCGGACCGGAGGCCTCGGCCTTGCGGGGCTCCCTCCTTCCGGGCCTGCTTGGATCCGCCGGTCGGAACGTGTCCCGTGGCATGGCCGACCTGAAGTTGTTTGAAATCGGACGGGTGGCCGGGGACAAGGGGCGGGAGGAGTTTCGGCTCGCGCTCTTGGTAGCGGGTCGGGAACGGCCCGTGGATTGGCAGGACCAAGAGGAGAAAACCGGATGGTTCAGTCTCAAAGGGGTTTTGGAGGAGCTCCGCTCCCGCTTTCCGGGAATTCCCGCTGAAATGAAGCTGCGCGAAGCCGGGGCGGCGGAAAAAAAACAGGCGAGCCTGAAAATTCCCGTCTGGGTGGCGGAAGTTTCCCTGGGATCGGCCACCGCCAAGCTCGCGGAAAACCGCGAGATCAGCAGTTTTCCCGGAGTGGAGAGGGATCTGGCCCTCGTGCTTCCAGAGACGATTGCCTACGGGGAGGTGGAGAAGGCAATTCGGACGGTGGCGCCTCCGGAATTGGAAAGCCTGACCGTCTTTGACCGTTTCCGGGATCCCGCGGGAGCCAAAGTTCCGAAAGGCTCATTATCTTTGGGTTGCCGCTTGAAATTCCGCTCCCCCACGCTTACGTTGACCGAAGAGATGGTGAACGGCTGGGAGAAGAAAATTCTCGAGTCGCTCTCCGCCCGGTGCCAAGCCAAGCTCCGGGGAGTTCTTTGAACCAAGTTGATTCGGTTTCACGCCCTGTC
>RFWS01000191.1 GCA_009921985.1 bacterium
ACCTGCGATGTGCTTGAGGAGATCGACGCAGCGGTTGCTGTAGCCCCACTCGTTGTCGTACCAGCTGACGAGTTTGAAGAATCGCTTATTGAGACCAATGCCTGAGCCGGCATCAAAAATACTCGAGGCGGGGCAGTGGATGAAGTCAGAGGAGACGACTTCATCTGCAGTGTATTCAAGGACGCCCTTAAGGTAGGTTTCGGAGGCCCTCTTCATGGCGGCGCAGATCTCCTCATAGGAAGTGTCCTTGGTGGTTTTGACGGTGAGGTCGACCACGCTGACGGTGGGGGTGGGGACGCGAAAGGCCATTCCGGTCAATTTTCCCTGCACTTCAGGACAGACCAGGCCCACGGCTTTCGCCGCACCCGTGGTGGATGGGATGATGTTGATGGCGGCGGAGCGACCGCCCTTCCAGTCCTTGCGGGATGGGCCATCGACGGTCTTTTGTGTGGCCGTGTAACTGTGGACGGTGGTCATGAGTCCTTCCTCAATCCCGAAACCCTCCTTCAGGAGGACATGGACTACAGGGGCGAGACAGTTCGTTGTGCAGGAGGCATTGGAGATGATGTGATGTTTGGCGGCGTCGTACTTTGTGTGATTCACGCCCATGACAACGGTGATGTCCTCACCCTTTGCCGGGGCAGAAATGATAACTTTCTTGCAACCGGCCGTGATGTGACCTTTCGCTTTGTCGGCCTCGGTGAACAGGCCGGTGGATTCGACCACAAAGTCGACTCCCAACTCCTTCCAAGGGAGAGCGGCAGGCCCTTCCTTGACGGCCAGGCATTTGATTTTGTGTCCATCGACCACAAGGACATCGTCTTCGTTGGCGGCGGGGGAAGACTTTTCGCTGCGGACTTCGCCTTGGTAGCGACCCTGCACGGAGTCGTACTTCACCAGGTAGGCGAGATTGTCGGCAGGGACCAGATCGTTCACCGCCACCACGTCGAATTTCTTGCCCAGCAGACCCTGCTGGCAGAGAGCCCGGAAGACCAGTCGACCGATGCGGCCGAATCCATTAATCGCGATTTTGTGTTTGGTAGCCATAGATTTAAGCCGGAAAGCGTAGCGAAAAGCGTGTCACTGAGTCAATGAAAGGGGTGGCATGGTTATTCTTAACCTACTTTAGGGAGCACCCTGGGTCTTGGATTTGGAAAATCTTCTTACCGGGCTAAAAACGATACGCAGGTTTGGCCGTATTCCCGGCGCCAGACTTCTTGGAGAGGGCTGTCGGGAGTCCATTTTCCCTTGTGGGAATGTTCCCAGACAATGCGTCCGCCCGGAGCAAGAAGACGATCCAACCCGGAGGTGGTATTCCATGAGGATAATTCTTCGGGAGTCTGGTCGTAAGGGGGATCGAGAAAAATCAGGTCGAAGGATTCGGAGGGGGAGCTTGGGATCCAATTTTCCACGGGAGTTTCCAAAACCGGAAAGTTGTATCCCAGGGATTCAAGGTTTCCACGGAGGGCCTCGGCGGTGCGGTGGTTGTGCTCAATGAAAACGGCGGATTGGGCGCCCCGGCTGAGTGCCTCCAGTCCATAGGCACCGGTGCCGGCAAAGAGGTCCAGAACGCGGGCGTTGGGTACCCAGTTGGCGAGGGCGGAGAAGACGGCCGCGCGCACGCGGTCTTGGGCGGGGCGTAACCCCGGAATCATGGGCACCTCCAGACGACGGCTGGAGTGGGTTCCCCCGGTGATCCGGAGAAAACCGGTGCCTCCGCGGGGATGACTCGGGCGCTTTCCTTCGGTATGACGTGGGGATGTCGATCTCATCCGGTACCCCTTGGTGTATCATCCTCAAT
>RFWS01000192.1 GCA_009921985.1 bacterium
ATGCAGGCGTCGGTAACCGAGACCCCATACTTCAGGCCCTTGGGACCCTCCGCGGGGATGTTCTGCCGCCCCTCATGCAAATGGCTTTCCAGCATCAACCCGAGGATCCCCGGTGCGCCGGACTTCTTTTGATCAATCACACTCTTCCAGGCCACCTCCTGCTTGGTTGCCTCCTTGCCGGAGTTCGCATGGCTGCAGTCCACCATCAGCCGGACCGGTAAATTGTGTTTCTTTAGGGTTTCCCGGGCCGCCGCCAGGCTTTCCGGGTCGAAATTGCTTTTCTCTCGTCCGCCCCGCAAGACCAGATGGGTGGAGGTGTTTCCGGTGGTGCGCACCACGCTGGTCAGCCCTTCGGGATCAATGCCGACAAACGAGTGGGGCGTCCGGGCCGACAGCATCGCATCCACGGCCACCTGAAGACTGCCGTCAGTTCCGTTTTTGAACCCCACCGGCATGGAAAGACCACTCGCCATCTCCCGATGGGTCTGACTCTCCGTGGTCCGTGCGCCGATCGCCGCCCAGGTCACGAGGTCGGAGAGATACTGGGGCACGATCGGGTCCAGGAATTCCGTCCCGGCCGGCACGCCCAACTCATTGATCTCGGCCAAAAGTTTTCTTCCAAGCTGGAGCCCCCCCTCCAGATCCAGCGAGCCGTCGAGGTGCGGGTCGTTGATCAGGCCCTTCCAACCCACCGTGGTCCGCGGCTTTTCAAAGTAGACCCGCATCACCAGCAACAAGGAATCGCCCAGCTCGTCCCTCATTTTTGCGATCCGCTCGGCGTACTCCAGGGCGGCTTTTCGGTCGTGAATTGAACAAGGCCCCAGGACGACCAGCGGCCGGGAATCCTTCCCTTCCAAAACCGCCTCCACCTCTTCCCGCCCTTTCCGCACCGTCTCCTCCGCCCGCCCGGAAACCGGGATCTCTTTCTTCAGCTTACTGGGGGAGGACAAAGGCTTCAGCTCCCGCACCCGCAGGTTCGCCAGCTTGGGTACATTTTGAGCCGCTGTGGTCATCCAAGGACTCTACTCCTTTTTCCGGTTTCCGAAATCCGAATTAGCCATTACCGGCTGTGCGTAAACGTAAACCTAAACGGTCACACCAGATCCTACCTGCTATTCTCGAGCCACGAATTTCCCCACTCCCGTTACCAAATAAACAGCACCCCCAAACAGATTCCACGCCAAGATGACGGCAAAAGCCGTTAGAGAGATCGCCACGGCTTGTGCGGCTGGCACGCCAAAAACCCCGAGAAAAGTGACAAAGGCCGCTTCCCTTAGCCCCAACCCATTCCAACTGATGGGCAACACCGTCACCATGGCCACCATGGGCAAAACAGAGGCAAGCTGCCAAAAATCTGCGGGTAAGGACATCGCCTGCGCCACGGCAAAGAAAAGTGTCACTAACAATGTTTGCGAGGTCAGACTCAACACCAAACCAAACCCCGCCCCCACCGGATGGGTCAGGCAAACTCGGCACGCTTGGGCCCCCTCTGCGACCGTCTTTCTCCAGGCCACCGAGGAGTCGCCAGCCAATAGCCGACCTGAGGCAAGGGTGGCCAAAATCAGGAGAATCACAAAAAGAATCCCCGCCATCGTGACAAAAGCCAACGCACCCGCATGAGTCACCGGATGACGGTTTAACTCTTCCCAACGGGGCAGGATTAAAGCCGCACCAAGGATGACAGTGGCCGCCAGTCCCAAGACCCGTTCCAGCAAAATGGAAACCACCGCCGCCGGACGGGCTTGGGGCGCATCCCGAGTCGCCCAAAACGCCCTCACCACGTCTCCCCCCATGACCCCGG
>RFWS01000193.1 GCA_009921985.1 bacterium
CCCGGAAATAGGCGTGCATCTGCCGGTCCATCCGGTCGAACAACAGCAGGGTCTTTTCAAAAAAGGCGTTGGGCACGGCCCGCAGGATCATTTGGTGGAAAGCCGTGCCGTCCCGAAGAAAGAAAAACGTCAGAAAGGGCACCAACAGCAGGCTGGGGAGCCATTTGAAGGCAAAGAGCGCCGCGTCCCCCGCAAACTGGGTTCCTTTGCCTTGCGCGAAAAAATCAATCCTCGCCTCCAACCCCTCCGCCAGGCCGGCCCGTTTGGCCATCGGAAAACGGGCCTCGATGTTCTTCAGGAATTCGGACGCAATCTGCGTCAGTCTTTGCATCGTATCGGGTAGGTTGGTCTGGAACTGGCTCACCGAATTCAACATGGCGGGCAAAAGAGTCAAAGACGCCACGACACAAAGCAGGGAAGCGAGCACGAGGAAGATGGCCAGGGAATGTTGGGGGGCCAGTCCCCAGTGCTGGAGACGGACCAAAAAGGGATGAACGAGGTAGTAGAAAACCACCGCAAGGATCAGGGGCAGGGCCAGCCAGGCAAACCGGTCCAGAAGCACAATGGAACCGAGGGTGCTGCCAATGACGCCGACCCAGATGATCGGGTGCTCCAGCGTGCGCGAATGGGCGATGCGGATTTCCTGGCTCAAGAATTAGGAAAGGATCGAGGAATCCGTATGGCCCTCGAGAAAACGGTGGAGGCGGGAGGACATAAGCCGTGCGACCTGCACGGCCACCTTGAATCCCAGACGTGGCCGCGCATCCGCCAAGCGTTCCAGATCGGACCGGAACATGGCAAAGGCCACGGAAGGCTCTTCTGCCACGACCGTCGCCAGGCGGGGGGTGGATTTCAACAATGCGATTTCCCCAAAACACTCCCCCGGCAGGATCTCCCCCAAATTTCTTTTCTTCAACATTCCCTTGCGGGTCGCACGGAATTTTCCGGAAACCACGATATAGACACCTTCCCCTTCCTCCCCCTCGTCAAAGACAATCTCTCCCTCTAAATAGTGGCGTTCATGCAGGTACAGCTTGAGGGTCTCCAGCTCCTGCCGGGTGCAGTTTTGAAAAATTGAGGCCGTGCCGACCGTTTTGAGTTTGGGATCCAGCGGCGGCGGACGGAAGAGGTTGGCGAGCTTCACCGGCTCCAGAATCTCCCCAACCCGCCCCCACGGCCAGCGGAAAAGTCCCTCTTTGATCTTGGGAGAAAATGGCCTTCCTCTTAGAATTCGGTTGAATGGAGATCACGGAGAAAAGCGAGAAGAACGTGTTGGTTCTGGCCATCCAAGGCGAGATTGATCTCCATGTCTCCCCGTCCCTGCGCGCGGCCCTGAAGGCCAAAGCTCAGGCCAAGACCCCCCGCCTCCTCCTGAATTTTGCCGAGGTCGGCTATATCGACTCTTCGGGGCTTGCCACCCTGATCGAATATTACCAATCCGCCCGCTCCTTTCAGGGAAAGTTCGGCCTCTGCTGCCTCAATCTTTCCGTGCGCAGTTCGTTCGAGCTTGTCCGCCTCACCGAGGTCTTCTCCATCTTTTCCTCCGAACCCGAAGCCCTCCAAGCCCTCGCCGCCTCTTGAGATTCCTCGTCGATGCCCTGCGCCGCGTGGAGGGGGAAGGCTACGTCACCCTCAACGCCCGGATTTACAGCTTTCTGCTTTGGGGCCTGACCAACCCCCGCGTTCTTTCCCCCGCCCTCACCCTTCGGCAGATGATCCGGATCGGTGTCGAAGCCTTGCCTATGGCCAGCCTTGTCGCCCTCAGCGTCGGCTTCATCCTCGCCATGCAGGCCTCCACCGA
>RFWS01000194.1 GCA_009921985.1 bacterium
ATTCCGGCCAGCCACATCCAGAACATGGTCAAGGCCGTCCCGGCGAGCGGTGCGGTGGGCGCTCCACCGAGATAATTGGGCGACCACCAGGCAAACCCCTTGTTTTCCCAGACCAGGTTGGCGAGATCTTTCGACTTTGCGTAGTTGGCCAAAAGCTCCTGGTTCGATGGCCCCGTGGCCAACCACCCCCAGGCCAGAATTCCTCCCAAAAGAAGCACCAAGCCAGCCTCAACAGAAAATCCCTCTTTTCTGGAGTCTTTGGCCATAAAGGGGTTATGCTAATTAAGATTCCCTTTATAACAAGCTGAACCTAAGAGGCTTTGATCTATGGCTGCCTTTGGAAAATATAAATAGCCTCTGTGTTTGGATCGAAATTTTCGATGGGTCTAAACGACCTCCAAAAAAGCTCCGGCCGATAAAGGTCTTTCCAAAAGGCAAATAAACGAGCCTCCTCACGATACCGGATTCCTTGCATGGCCCATTGGCTGCAAATTTGTCGAACTTGTTGCACAACTGGGCCAAACGCCAGGATATAATCAGGCATTACCAGACCCTTGAAATGAATATCGGGCAAGGAACTGAATTGAGGTTCCTCTTTTTGCTTGGGATCCAGTTGCCACGCGTACAGGGCCTCAGGTGCATGAAACATGAGGGGATAGGTCATGTAGTCGGGCAGAACCCAGATCGATTGTCTTGGCAATACGTGGGAACGGATGTGGGCCACCGCTTTGGCGTACGGCTCGGCGGGCGGGTGAATCACTTCCATGAGCCTTTGCCAGAAAAAGGAAGTTACATGCCCGGATTGAAGCAGTTGCAGTTGAAAAAGATTGGTAAAGGCAAGAAGCCCTGCCAGGACATAGCCCATCCATGACCGGCTGGCGCATAAAACCGCCACGCACAAAGATTCGGCAAACAGGAACAATGGGATCAAGGGCACAAGGTAACGAACATCCGCCACCGACGTTTGAGAGACGGGTTGGGGTGACAATAACGTGATGATCCCCAAATAGAGCCCGATGGACAAAAAGCATCTTCGCAACCAGCCAGACGCATCTTTCTTCGCAATCATGACAAAGCCGCCTGCGATCAAAAGGAAGGGTAAAGAGTAAAATTGGCAGGCATCGGCATCCCGAAGATTCCACCAAAGAAGCGTGATTTTTTCCGCGAAGAGATTGCCCCCATTTTGGGAAACCACCTCATGGCCAAGAGGATTGAAATAAACGGCTAAGCCACTGATCACCGCCGCCTGGAACAACAAAAAAGCCGCCCACTGGATTTTGGAGAAAGGGAGATTTTTGCCCCGCGTCAGGAGAGCATCTCCAATCAGCAGTCCGGACAAAGCAGCATAATTCAGGTAATTGGAGGCGGCCAGGACAGAACCAGATAGGGTAAGAATTAAAACTTTTTTCCAAGGGGAGATGGGCAACAAGTAGGCAAGGGCCACGACGCTGGAGGCAGCCAAAGACAAGGCATAATACCGGCAGTTGGAAATGAAAAGGAAAAGGGAAACACAACCCGCAAGAAGAATAAAAAAAACCGGAACCAGTAGAGCAGGCTGCCGGACCCGCATGATGACCCATCCCAGCACGGCGACCCCCATCAACCCGAGGAGGACAAATGGCAGGCGGGCCGACCAAGCGGAGAATCCGAAAACCTTAAAAGACAGGGCAGTGAGATAGGCCGGAGCGGGAGGAAGATAGCTGAGACGCAAATTCTTAACCTCGGACCCATTGCGATACATAAGCAGATTATGATCGTCCACATGGGCGGATAACCCGCCGGTGTTTAGG
>RFWS01000195.1 GCA_009921985.1 bacterium
CAACAGCACCGTCGCGGTCGTCCCGTCGTACACCTTGCTCGCCGCCACACTCATCCCGCCGATCTGCAGGTTCTTTTTTGAAATCGCTCCCGTCAAAGTGGGTTGCGTGCTCAGGGTGTAGTTGCCCGCACCCGCACCGCTCAAGGTCATCGTCGTGGTGACCGTCTTGCCGGTTCCCACATTTCGGTCGGCAAACGTGCCGCTGGTCCCGGCGCCTAGGGTCACCGCCTCATTGCTGATAAACTTCCCGTCGGTGTCCGAACTGGAGTTGCCCACCAGCACCGCACCCGTCACCACGGCACTGTCTGTCCCGTCGTAGACCTTGGTCGTCACCGCCGCATTGAACACGCTCAGGTTCTTGGCGGAGATGGTTCCCATCAAGGTCTCCGTCGCGTTGAGCAGGTTATAGTTGGAGACCAACCCGCCCGTGGCAAGGTCATCCGCCAATTGATAGGTGACGGAAATGGAAGACGATCCGCCGACGTTGGAAGAGGAGAACGTGCCCGCCCCTCCGAGGACCGAAACCTGCAACTGCTCGGCACCGACGAGTCCGCTCAGGGTTCCCAGGGTGACGGCAGCGGCGGTAGTGCCATCGTAGACCTTGTTGATCGTGCTGGAGCTCATGGTGATGTTCTTGGCGGTGATGGTTCCCGTCAGGGTAGGCTGATTAAATAAGGTGTAGTTGCCCGCATCGGCCCCGCCCAAGGTCATCATCGTGCTCACTCCTTTGCCGATGCCCACATTCTTGTCGGCAAAGGTTCCACTTGTTGCACTGCTCAGGCTCACGACCTCACTGCCAATATATTTTCCGTCGCTCGGCCCGGTGGAGTTGCCCAGCAGCACCGCACTCGTGATCACCGCGCTGTCCGTCCCGTCATACACCTTCGGTGCGACCATCGCGTTGAAAACGCTCAAATCTTTTGCGGTGATGGTTCCGGTCAGAACGGGGGCGGTAAAACTGTAAAGGGAGGCCCCGGAGCCCGTGAGAGTCATGCCCGTGGTGACAGAAATCCCCGTGCCCACATTCGGCGAAGCGAAGGTGCCGGTGGTCGCATTGGCCAGCGACACGTTAGCAGGCGATCCCGTCAGCGTTGCGCCGGTTACCAGCGCCGCGGTGGTGCCATCATACACTTTGGGGGCCACGGTGGCCGTGGCGGAAATCGGCGTGCGATTTCCCGCCACGGCCTGCTGCCCGTTGTTGTTGGGCGTGGTGGGAGTGGTGGGGACGTTGGGACCAGCGAATCCACCACCACCGGTCGGAGCCACTCCTGACGGGGTCGATGGCCCGCCACCTCCCCCACCGGCCGCTGTGGCAATATTGGCCAGGTTGTTGTTGAAGTTGCCGCTGTTGTTTTGTCCGGGCTGGTTATGGGCCATCAGGAAGGTTTGCACGAACGGATTGGGCGGCGGCGACTGGACGGTGAGGAGCTGGCCGCGGGAACTGATCGCCGCACCGCTGGTACCCGTGAAGCCGATGTTTTGCCCCTGCAGATTGTAGGCGGTGCTGATGATCTGCGGCAGGGAAGGAAGCGGATTGGGAAAGGCGTTGATCAGGGGACTGGTGCGTGCGATCTGGGTGATGTTGACGGCATAAACAGTGGGCGCACCGCTGCCCTTCGGCCCGACCACCGCCATCTGCCCCGGCATCACGTCCACGGTGATCCCGTCCGGCCCGCTCACCTTGGTCACCGAGGATCCCTCGAGAACCACCAAGGCAAAGCCGCCGCTGGACGGGGGATTGTTGGGATGATCGCGGCAAATGACCTTGCCGGCATCGTTGAC
>RFWS01000196.1 GCA_009921985.1 bacterium
GGCCCCCTTTCCACCTTCCCAATACCAATGGAAGCCTGGACCGCTTTTAGTTGGCAAAATTGACGCTGTAGATCTTCCTGACGATTTCAGCCCATGCAAAATCCATCAGGATGGTCCCATAATGGCCTTTCGGATTTTTAGTGAAAAATGCGTCCAACCTTGGATTTATGTCATCGGAAACTGTGCGAATAAAAGGTTGGCCGACCTTGTTAAACGCCACCCCAGAGGTGAAGGTCAAATGGAGGTATTTCCCTTCAGGATCTTGAGCGGCTGCGTCCAGACCCTTTTGAATGATGGACCACTTGTAGTTCCAGGGGGCGACCGGCCAAAAATAGTCTCCCAGGTCATAACAATCCTCCAACTGAATGGCATCGCCGACCGGCACAACGGTCTCGGGGTTGTCGGGCCAATGGGAAGCATCGATGCCGCCGACTTGCACGTTCACTTCCTTGGCCGAATTCTTGTCTGGAACAAGTTTGGGCAGAAAACCGGGACCGAGGACCCATTTCGTATAAACCGTTTCCTTTTCATCGAACCTCCGAATGAGGACGATTTTTCCCCGAATCTCGTTGTTCAGCACGGGAACATGGGTGGTTTTCAGGGCAAAAAGATCGGGAAACTTACCTACATAGGACATGAATGTTTCCGCAAACGACCGGGTGATCCCCGGCTCATCATCGTATTCACGCTTCACGATCATCAGAATGGTTTCCTTGGGATGTTCCTTGAGAAATTGTTGGCAGGTGGTTAGGACGTCCGTGAAGTTGGCATGCTGATACTCCATCCCGTGATGAATGGCGAAGCCGTCCTTCATGTGACGGCAGCGGATGTCGAGACACCGCACCCCCATGTGCAACTGGTCCCGAAGGGTAAACCACTGGCACTGGGCTGAGCTGAGAATCGTTTCATGGAGCGCCATGGAATCATGCGTTCCGGGGATCGTGAGGGAACCAACGGAACGCGAGTCCTCCACCAACGCCATCCAGTCCGATCCGGATGCCGACCCACGGGCCGCAGAGTACATCTGAACGTTGGAAAGATTGTTACCCTTATTTTTTTGTGTCTTGGCGTCATGGTCCGATGATTCGGCGCGGACATGTGGGATCGGCACGAGGAGTCCTGCCGCGATGGCCAGGGAGAGGATGGTATTTTTCATAAGAATAAAAGTTACTTTCTAGTTGCCCCTGTTCCGGAAAGAAACAAGACAAAAATGGAAAAGGGATTTTAAGCCGGGCGGATCTCACTCCATCGGCTTGATCCGCCCTCTAATGCAATCAACCCCGGCAGGAGATACGATGGACGTGCGCCGTTTTTTCCCTAGGCAACGGGTTGTGCGCCGGTCAGCCTAGGGACCATGGAGATTCTGTCGCATTGTCTCCTCATGGCTGCGTTGGCGAGTGTTTTTCAGAAGCGGAAGGGGCTGACTATCGCCGCGTTTCTGGTGGCGTTGGGGGTTGCTGCGCTGACCTTGCGCCTGCAAATGACCGTGAACCTTCCGCTGGAATTCTAGACGCATGCGCGCTCTTCGTCTGATCGGTCCGGTCGGGTATCTGGCCGTCCACCTTGAGATTCTTGTCCTGTGCATGGTGCTGCTCGGGGCCTTTGGGGTCCAGCTCATCGAGGGGGCGTTGCCGTGTCCGCTTTGCGTCCTGCAGAGGCTTGGGATGATGCTCGCGGCCACCGGCGCGGCGTACATTTTGGTGAAGTGGCAGGACGGGGAGTTGTCCCCGTTGGACTATAT
>RFWS01000197.1 GCA_009921985.1 bacterium
CGTGATCGACCAGGGTCCTGCCGCCCGTTCCGTGCGGCTGAATCTTCCCCGTTTCACCCTCATCGGCGCTACCACCCGCGCCGGGCTCCTCAGTGCCCCGTTGCGCTCCCGGTTTGGGGTCACCCACCGGCTGGATTACTACTCCGTGGAAGACCTGACCCGGATCGTCCGCCGCTCCGCCCAGCTTTTGGATACGAAGCTGGAAGATTCCGCGGCCCCGGAAATTGCCCGCCGTAGCCGCGGCACACCCCGCATCGCCAACAATCTCCTTCGTTGGGTTCGTGACTACGCCTTGGCCCGATCCGGCGGCAGGGCGGCCTTGGATGCGGTCACGGCCGCCCTGGAAATGCTGGAAATCGACCGAAACGGTCTCGACGAAATGGACAAACGCCTGTTGCAGGCCCTCACCGGAAAGTTCAAGGGAGGTCCGGCTGGGCTGCATTCCCTCGCCGCCGCGGTTGGCGAGGAACCGGGCACGTTGGAGGAGGTCCACGAACCTTACCTCATTCTGGAGGGCTACCTCCAGCGCACCCCGCAAGGCCGCGTGGCTCTTCCCCGGTCTTACGAGGTTCTCGGGCTAAAACCCCGGGCCTCCCAAGGCAACCTTCTCTGATCGATTCCCCATGAAGCGGCCGGATCCGCACCTCCTTCTTTTTTTTGGACTGCTTCTCCTCACCTCGGCTTGGGCCGAGGAGGAAATTTCATCTCCCGCAGAGTTGTGGCCGCCACGCGAAGGCGGCAAGCGGGCCGTGTTGGCTGCCAGCCAAGCCCTTTGGTGGAACAAAGATAATCCGGATGCCCGCAAACTCAAAGCCCGGGCCTTGGATTTTGCCGGTCGGTATGCGGAGGCCGAGCAGGCCGCCCTCTCCGCCCTCGAGGTGGCTCCCCGCGATCCGGAGGTTCAACGCATCCTCGGGCGCAGCCTGCTTCACCAGAATAAGCTGGCCGCCGCCAAATCTGCCCTGGAAAAGGCCGGGCAGCTTGGCGATGCGCTTGCCGGATCCCTTGCCTCCATGCTGCGACCTGATCGCATGTCCGTGGGCACCCCGGCCCCACATATCTCCCGCGCCTTGGCTCAGGTTCTGGATGAACGCGGGAACGTAATTGGCTCGGGCTGTTTCCTCACGGAGGACGGCTTGGTTTTGACCGCCGCCCATGTGGTGGCCGGGCGCGACCGGATTTCGATCCGAAACGCCGTGGGAAAAGTTTTCTCTGTAAAGGAAATCTGTCCGGGCGACTTCTCCGCCGATGCCGTGATTCTCAAAACCGAGGCCGAGGACCAGATGTTTCTCCGCTGGGCGGATCAGGAACCGTTGCCCGGCGATCCCCTGGATGTTTGCGGCTTTCCTCTCTCCATGGACCTGCCTTTAACCTCCCGGGGCAAGGTTCGTTCCCTTCCCTCCCCTCCCGGGCGCCCCATGCTTACGACGGTTCCCATGATGCCCGGACAATCGGGTTCGCCGGTTCTCAATCAGCAGGGACGCCTGGTTGGGGTGGCTTCCCGAGGATCCTTGGCGGTGAAAGGGGGAGGTGCCCCCGCTCGGTCCGAGTCTGTCCCTTTTTCTTCGCTTGTCCGGTTGAGGGAAACCTCCTTGGAGCCCAACTCGTTTGTCCGGATTCGGGAACTGGAAAAATGGACCGGTCGCAGTCCATTTTTTGATCCCGCCGTGGCTACCGCGGAACAGACCGTCCTGAACCAGGACTTCGCTCAGGCGGAAAAGGCGATTTCCACCGCTATCGA
>RFWS01000198.1 GCA_009921985.1 bacterium
ATATACGAAGGCTCACTTTTAAATCCTGAAAAGGGTAAAAGTATTGAAAAGAAAATTATGGCGGTTGTGTAAAAAATAATTTAAGGGAAAACTAGCCTGACAATCACCGGAATCTAAGGAACTTGCTAAAGAGTTTGGTCGATGGGAAACGCCAGAAGGTGTTACTGAGTCTGCACCTGATAGGGTCCCCTTATAAGACTGGACATGGTATAATGAACCCTAAATCAGGAGAACAGGACCTATGGGACCGAAAATCAAAAGGTGGTCAGCTGCCAGGAAAGCTGAAATCGTTTTAGCCTTGCTCAAGGGCACAAAGAACTTGGTCGATATCTGCAGGGAAAATGATCTTAAGCAGTCAGACGTTGAAAAATGGAAAGAAGATTTTTTAACAGCGGGAGAAAGAAGCCTAAAAGCTAAACTCCCAAATGGAGAAGACCGAGAGGTGAAAGAACTCCGAGAAAAGGTCGGAGAATTACTGCTGGAGCTTGATGCTAGAAAAAAGCTTTTGGCTCTGACCGGATCGAAAAAGAAGTCCTTCTAATGGTTCAGAGCGAAATGAGAGAGGAAGGAAAAGATATTTCTATGAAGAAGCTTTGCAAATGGTTTGATGTCGCCAGATCCTCTGTGTACTATCGACCCTCTGCTCCTAGAAAAAATCGCCCATCCAGGGCTTTGAACCAAGCTCTAACGGAAACAATCCGCAAGCTGATTGAGGCCAATCCAACCTATGGGGTACGTCGCATTACTGCCATGGTCAGAAGGGAGCTTCAAAAAGCTGTAAACCGAAAAGCAGTCCATAGGATCATGAAACTCAATGGATGGCAAGTGAGAAAAAAGCAGGGAGGCCAGAAAACTCGGGTCAAAGAAATGAACTCACAAACAGATCGCCCAAATGAGAGATGGGCTATTGATGCGTCTTCTATCTTTTGTGGGGAAGATGGCTGGTGTCCTATCACAGCGATTATCGACTGTTGTGATCGATGTATCGTGGGCTGGAGACTATCTTCATCAGGGGTTTCTAAGCATGCAGCTGCAGCACTAGAAGAAGCGTTGGTCGCAAGGCGTGAAGAAATTGAGCCAGGCAAGTTAATCCTGCGATCAGACAATGGCCTCATTTTTGGAGCAAAGGCATTTGTAGCCGTAGCGAAAGAATATGGAGTAGAGCAGGAGTACATTACCCCCTACACCCCAGAGCAGAATGGTATGGTCGAGAGATTTTTTCGATCACTCAAGGAAGAATGCGTTTGGCAACATCGCTTTAAAAGCCGAGACGAAGCGTTCGAAATCATAGCCAAATGGATGGACAAGTATCATACGGAGAGGCCACACAGCGCACTTGGGTACCTAACGCCTGAGGCCTTTAGAAAAGAATGGAAAGTGGCATGAGTTTTGGAAACCAATGGACATTTTTCAAGCCCCGAAAGAAGAAAAATTGCTTATTTTCATCCGCGTCCCCTCATCGAGAAAAGGGGACCGGTGAAAATGACAATTTTACGATTGGAGCGACAAATTTAAGAAACAACTCTGTACAGAAAATAGGGGAGCACTACAATAGTACTTCAAATTTATTTCTTGGTATCGATGAGGCAGCTGATCGGCTAGAGATGGAATCAGATCGTTACGTCAGAATTTTGGAGGAAGCAGATCCTGAGAAGAAACTGTCGATTTATTTGGAAGGGTTTAAAAATCATTCACACCCATCTATCTTCAGCCTTATAGCAGCAATATGGCCTAAAATTA
>RFWS01000199.1 GCA_009921985.1 bacterium
CTGAATCTTATCCTGCGGCCGATAAGTCCCCTCCCACCGGACATAATTTTTGTCCGCCATTCTCTTTTGCATGGCACTCAGGACGTTCCAGTCGCCGTAGACGAGATAGGCGTTTTCCGGGATGTAATCGATGATCTCCACGCCAAGTTTCTTCAACTCTTCCACCCAACCTACCTGCACCGGTCCGGTCCACTGGATCAACTGCATCCGCTTGCCGGGAAAGTAAGCCAAGGGCTGACGCCGCGCCTTCGTGGTTGGCAGATCCGTATCGATCCGTCCGGCATTCAGATAAATGACGTTGGGCTTGGGAGAGTCTTCGCTGTTGTCTTGAACGGAAGCCACTTTCGAAGAGGGGACCGAGGAGACATCGGCAGATGTGTTTTGAGTTTGGGAGACTGAGTCAAAGGTTTTGGCCTGAGCTTCCCGATCAGTGGAATCAGCAGTCGCAGAGGACTTGGCTGGTTTTTTTGTTGTGAGGGCACCTTGTTCCGACCGCGAAAGAAAGAGGAATAAAAATCCCGCCAACAAAAGCGATCCGAGAATGATCGCTAAAGCCCTACCCATCAAAGGCTTACTAGGCTTTTTTTCCGTAAGATTCTCCTTGGCAAAAACTTACCGCATCATCGGATTTTTACTAGCCCCTTTCTTGAATTAATAGTGACTTTTTGATGACAGTAAGCTGGGTGGATTCGCTTAATTTTTAGAAATTTAACCCCTAAATCCCTTAGCCCAAACCCCTCTCTTCCAAGAAAGGCGCATCGCGACTATGATGATCCGATGTCCAACGGCCTCACCATTTACGACACGACCCTGCGCGACGGCGCCCAAGGAGAGGGCGTTCATTTCTCGCTGTCGGACAAGTTGCGCCTGGCCGAGAAGCTCGCCGCTTACGGCATCCACTATGTTGAGGGTGGTTGGCCGGGCTCCAACGACAAGGATCGCGAATTTTTTCCCGAAGCCAAAAAACTGAAGTGGGGCTCTTGCAAACTCGCCGCCTTTGGCTCCACCCGCCGGGCCGGCACCCCGGCCTCCTCCGATCCCCAAGTCCGCCTCCTCTTGGAAGCCGAAACCCCCGTCGTCACCATCTTCGGCAAAAGCTGGCTCCTCCACGTCGAAAAGGTTCTCCGCACCACCCCGGAGGAAAACCTCGCCATGATCCGCGACACCGTCGCCTTTCTCCGACAGGAAGGACGGGAAGTCATCTATGATGCCGAACACTTTTTCGACGGCCATGCGGCCGACTCCTCCTACGCCCTGAAAACGCTCGAAGCCGCCGCCGGGGCTGGTGCCAGCTATCTCGTCCTTTGCGACACCAACGGGGGCCGCCTTCCCTCCCAAGTCGGCGCCACCGTCCGCGAAGTTCGCAATCGCTTTCCAAAAAACAAAGTCGGCATCCACACGCATAACGATTGCGGTCTGGGCGTCGCCAACGCCGTCGCCGCCGTCGAGGAGGGAGCCCTCCAGATCCAGGGAACCATGAACGGCTACGGGGAGCGCACCGGCAACTGCAACCTCACCACCGTCCTGCCGATCCTGGAACTCAAGCTCGGCAAAAAAATCCTGCCCTCCGGAAATCTGAAAAAACTTTCCGAGCTGTCCGGCTTTGTCGACGAGCTGGCCAACCTCCAACACGATCCCCGCGCTCCGTTCGTCGGCCGCACCGCCTTCGCCCACAAGGGCGGGATGCACGTCAACGCCGTCAACAAGCTGTCTGCCAGCTTTGAG
>RFWS01000200.1 GCA_009921985.1 bacterium
CCCCGGGACATGCCTCCGCCGAAGTACCGCTCAAAGAAAATGTCGCGCGGATCCCGCACCTCTTGGGTGACCACTCCTTCCGTGTAAATATTCACCACCGCCGGCCGCACTTTTTCCACCGCCTTGACGATCGGTTCGTCCTGGGGACGATCGGTTCGTCCTGGGGAGGAACGGCCCAAGCAAAACTTCCCGCCAGCAGGACAAGAAACCAACCGAAAATCTTCATAATCAATGAATAACACGCCTCGAGGCAGGAACAAGCGCACTTTCGGCGCCAAACTTTTCGTGAAGGTGAACGTGAATGTGAAAGAAGATCCTTATTTTATTCGGTCCTCCAACCGATAGGTCCGTCCATTCTGGATGGAACGAATCAGGCCTCCCAGTAATTGGGAAACACGGATCGACTGTTCCAAGAGCTGATGAAATTCGTCACAAGAAATGTAGCCCAATTCTTCCGCGAGAATGAGTTGGGAGCGTAATTCCCCAGAAGATCCCTTGGCCATTCCCAAAAAGTTTCTGAACTCTGCAGGTGAATTTCTTTCCACCCCCTCGGCCACGTTACTCGACACGGATACGGCAGCCCGACAGATCTGATCCCGAAATCCGTAATCACGGCAGGCCCGGAAAGCTTGATACACCTGCACCGCCAGATTTTTGGCCATCTGCCATGTCTCAAGGTTCTCGAATGTCTTCATCAAGAGTGAAACCACAAAAAATGGAAAAGGGTGCGCACCTTTTGAAAATGGTTCCAAAATATGGGAGGCCCGGGTTTTTCGTGACGGTGAACATAAAGGTGGACATTCCGATTCATATCCCCGTTTTCATTCACGTTCACCTTCACGTTCACGAAAATCTTTCTTTCACAAACCTGACCATCGAGCATTCAGCACACGGCTTGGCCTGACAGAAATCCTTGTAGATCTGGAGCAAACCCTCCCTTGCCAGATGGGTCCGGACATCCGAGGGGGGAAACGGAACGCCAAGCAAACGGACCGAGGCTGACCGCAGCAGTCCCGCATCCCCACCCGCTGGCCAACCCTCCATCCGCTGCCCCAACTCGGCTTCTGGCAGGTCCGCCAACGGAGCCAGCACTTGAAAAAGAAGAGCCACCGCACGATCCGCTCCGATCAACTTTGAGGAGGAAGATAGAATACGCCCATCCCAGGCAGCGTGGTGATCCCAGAAAGGATCCGTGACCGACCCAAGAATTTTCAAAAAGACATCTTCCTCCGCCACTTTGAGTGATTCTACAAACCTCTGCCATACAACAGGATGTGAAAGGGAGGCCAAAGCTGCCAAACGCCGATAAGGCGAGTTGTTCGGCCGGGTTCCGCCCAATCGCCAACCGCCGGCAGGAAGAGTATAAGGCATCCAAACTTCCCTCTGCCGCCACCAAGAGTCCCAGAGTTGCCTAACCAGAGGCAACGCTTGTTCCCTGACCTTGGAACGGGCGGGATCCGGCAAAAGACCGGCCGTTCCATAAAGAACCGCCTTTCGCTCCAGGGGATCGGGAATCTGTAAAAGCTTCCGGATCGGAACAGCCCGGGCCAAAGCCGCAAACGGTTCCCGGTTTTCGGAAAAGCCCAACCCCTCCGCCAAGGCGATCCAAACCGCCTGGTCCAATCCAAAGGAAACGACCCGGGCCTGTGCCAGGGAACGCCGTTGCCGTAAACGATGCCATCCGGCCTCCTCCAGGATCTCCTTCAACTT
>RFWS01000003.1 GCA_009921985.1 bacterium
CGGAAAGGGTTTCTATTCCCGGCTGGCCTACACGCTGGAGTGCCGTCGGCTGGGGATCGGAATTCTTCCTCCCGATGTCTCCCGCTCGGACTCCCATGTTTTTCTTACCGAACCGGACGGGATCCGTGTTCCCCTGGCCGTGATCCGGGACACGGGCGACGCCCTGCCGCGCCGCATTGTCCGGGAACGGATTCTCCGGCCGTTCGATTCCCTCATCGACTTTCTGGAAAGGGTCCGACCGGATGCGGAGGCGATGGGTTCTCTGCTCCGCTCCGGGGCTCTGGACGGGTTTCAACCCACAAGAACGCGGCTGTTTTGGGACTGGCGCCGCCACGGGGCTTTCCGCGGAAGGAGCCGGGAGGAGTTTCCGATATTTTTCTCGCCGGACAGGAACCTGCCCGGGCAGCTCGAGGAACCGGGGCGAATCCAAAAACTGAAGGACGAGATGGAACTCCTCGGCTTCACCGCCTCCGGCCATCCGCTCGACCTGTATCCGGAAATCCACTGGGAGCGCTATGTCCCCATCGCGGAACTGGAACGTCATCCGGGACGTTGGGTGCGCACCTGCGGCCTGATCGTGGCCGAGCGGGCCCATCGACAGTCCGACGGTCGGTTGATGAAGTTTCTCACCCTCGCCGACCGGACCGGGATGGTGGAGACGGAACTGTTTGCCGATGCCTACCGTCGCTGGGGCGCGGTGACGGCCCAACACCCCGTGGTGGCCGTTGCCGGTCGCGTCGACCCCTTCGCCAACGGGAATGGATTCACGCTGCGGGTGGAAACGCTCGAAAAGCCGCATCTTCATGCTTCCGGCCCATATCGGGCGACCCCTGGCCGAAGGTAATTAGTGGTTGGTTCCCATAACCTATTCCCCATCACCCATAGCCATGGGTATCTAGTATCTAATTCACGTTCTGCCCTTCAAAACCGATCTTCCATACCTCACCCCGGAAACCCAACTTCCCACCACCACGATCGCGCTGATCAAAAGTGTTCCCGCATGTATGCCCAGAGCGTGGAAAATTTTTAGGCCTCCCGTCATCTCCCCGGCGACGAGAAAGAGGGTTTTACAAAACCAGAGCGTGCCCCCCACCGCCACCGTCATTTCCAACAAGCCACGGAGGTAAGCGCCATGGCGAAAGGTCCCCAGCCCGGGCAAAACGGTAGCGTTCAGACCAAGACAGTTCCGAGCCTTCTCGGTGTCAGCGAGAATCGGCGGTTCCGGGGCGGAAGATTTGGTCATAAGCGGCCATCGTGGCCAGTAATGTAAGCGGAATGGTGATAAAAAGACCGATCACCAGACAAAGAACCCCGAGCAGATTGAGCGCCGTTAGCGTCATTAGGAGGAGAAAATAGCGGAGGAGATTGGCCCTGACCCCATGCCAGCTGGTCTTCAGCGCCTCCCAGAAATCCATCGAGCTGCAGGCCGCCAAAGGAACCGCCAAGGACCATAACAAGAGCAGGTATAACATCGCCAAGGAACCACCCAAGAGCGGCAAAGCCATGGCCGCAGCCAGTCCCGGCCGCTCCATGAGTTTGGCGGGAGAAATGGTGTCCAGACCGGCCGCCAGAGCGGCCGCCGGAATCAGTCCAAGAAGAAGAGGGCCAAACGCGAGCAGGTTGGAAACCGTGGTGGCCAGGAAGCAGGGCAGAAATCTTTCCCGGATGGTGCCAGTAATGTCGCTCGCCCCCGTAGCCGAACCCCGCAACGCCTGCCGACAAAAGTAATACAGCCCCCCGAGGATGGGGCCATTCAGCAGAAAAGCCAGGATCAGGCCGGCCACCGGGATATTATTCATCAGGAACTGGGCTAGAAACGTCAGCACCACCACACCAGAGATCCGCCAAGGATCTTGCCGATAGGTATGCCAAGCCGCCAAGAGGCACGCCTGCACTCCCAAGCCGCTTTGGATGACGAAATGCCGCGGGCCCGCCAACCGTCCGAGGGTAGGAGGCAGAGGGGCCGTTTTCGGGAAAAAGTCATGCAAGGTTCCCAACTCCCTCCACTCGGTTTCCCCTTCCCTCCTAACCTTTGTCTTGGCATCGGCACGGCCTTCTCGAATCCACCGCTCAATTTCGGACGGCGAAACCGGGCCGTAGGTTTTTCCATCACCGCCCACGATCGAATACATCCGGATATCTTCGGAGACCTTGGGGCCGCCTCAAGCTTGTTTTATTCCCAACTTATCCTTTGGCCCCCGCAAGAACCGTTGGCGGAAAGGAATCGGAGGGTCATAAAAACCCCATGCGTGTTGCCTGTGGGGTGCTATTGATCGGCTTGGCCCTTTCGGCTACTGCCCAGGAATCCCAGCCACTGGAAACCCCTTATACGCCGTTTGATTTTGACAATAATCACCGAACCGCTTTTCAGACACGCCAAAACCATGCGAGCTGGGCCAGCAAAGACAATGACCTTCAGAGGGGCCTGATTACCGGAGAACGTCAAAAAAAACAGGACGCAGGGGCTCGGGCGGCTGCCTTGTTTCCGGATCCGGAAGAGACCCGTGAGCCCCAGACATCTTCAGGCTACATTCCCACAAAAAAACAGCTAACGGATGAGATCACGGTTCAAAAATACGGCGAAACCACCAAAGGGCAGGTGGATCTTCTTTCCCGGGCGCGCGTGGCCAAGGATGCTGGCTTGGAATCATTCTCGGATTCGGACTGCATGGTTTATGGGGCGCGTCTTAAAGAGCAACAGGCTCAGTCCGCTTCCGGGGAGGGACTGCTCCGCCCCATGCCCACTTTGGTGAATTCAAAAACCGATGGGCCTCCCCATATGTATGCCGTCTCCCAAGCGGGCGTCGGCGCAAGGAAATCACCCCGGGACGGGCAAAACTCATTTGACGACCTCATTCGTTTTTTTCATTTGGACCAATCGATTACCAAGGGAACAGATCCTCTCCCCTCACCCGCTCCCCGTTTGACTTCTGTGGAAAAAACTCCGGAACCGTCGCCTTCCGTTGAAACCGTCTCTCCGGCAAATACCTCTGAGGAAAATTCAGAAACAAAGCCCGATCCAACGAAGCCATGACCGAAAAACCGCCTTGGTTGGCGGGCTGTTGCGGCAATAGTTGAAGTCATGAACAAACCCCGCCTTTCCTTTTGGCAGATCTGGAACATGTCGTTTGGATTCCTGGGAATCCAGTTTGGTTGGGGCCTTCAGATGGCCAATATGTCGGCGATCTACAAGTACCTCGGCGCGGCTGATCATGAGATCGCCTGGCTTTGGATCGCCGCCCCCCTGACGGGACTATTGATTCAGCCGGTCGTCGGTCAAATGAGCGATCGCTGCTGGACCGGGTTAGGACGGCGGCGGCCTTTCATTCTGGTGGGTGCCGTGCTGGCTTCGCTGGCCCTCGTGCTCATGCCCAACTCCCCCACCCTCTGGATGGCTGCCGGTCTGCTTTGGGTTCTCGACGGGTCCATCAATGCCAGCATGCAACCTTTCCGCGCCCTGGTGGCAGACACCACCCCGGAGGACCAAAACTCCCAGGGATTTGCCATGCAAAGTCTGTTCATCGGACTGGGAGGAACGGTTTCCTCCGCGTTACCTTGGATGATGACCAACTGGTTCGGGGTGCCTGTGGAGGAAGCCGGGGGCGGTCATATTCCCGCCTCGGTGAAACTTTCCTTTTATATCGGTGCCGTCGCCTTTTTTACCGCCGTACTCTACACGGTGCTCACCACCCGGGAATACCCCCCCTCGGACAAGGAGTTGGCCGAGATTCAGGCCCGGAAATTCGACTGGTCGCTCGGGCTGGGGGAAATTGCCGGCTTGGTCATGCGTATCCCGCGCCGGATGTGGGAGCTGGGCGTGGTTCAATTTTTTACCTGGATCGGTCTCTTCTGCATGTGGATTTATTTCTCCCCGGCGGTGGCAAAACGTCTGTATCAGGCCACCCCAAATTCTCCCGAGTTTGCCATGGCGGTGGAATGGGCCGGGTTCTGCTTTGCCGTCTACAATGCTGTCTGCTTTGTATTTTCTTTTGTGCTGATCCAGCTGACCAAGCGCTTCAGCGCCAAACCCGTCCATGCGTTTTGCCTTTTGGCCGGGGCCGTCGGTCTAGCGTCGGTTCTTTTCGCCAACGACAAAGATATCCTTCTTCTTTCCATGGTCGGCGTCGGAATCGCCTGGGCCAGTATCCTGTCCATGCCCTACGCGATGGTCAGCACCGCCCTGCCCAAAGAAAATATGGGTGCCTATATGGGCATTTTTAACCTTTTTATCGTCATCCCGCAGGTCGTCGCCACGCTGGCACTCGGCCCGGCCATGCAATTTTTCCTCGCCGACGATCCGGTCCGGGCTGTCGCCGCGGGCGGGGTTGCGTTCGGCATCGCTGCCGTGCTCACTCTGCTTGTGGTAAGTTACCAGGCACCCAAGGGCGGTCTCGCTACTGTTTCTAGCGGCGGTGGGCACTAAACCCGCCATTCGGGCAATCTCAACCGGCATGGGCGGTTCTTCTCGCCCTTTTACGGTCACCCGTCCTGGGCCTCTGTTGGCCTCCCTTTTCCTTATCTGGCCCGATGAGAAGAAAAAACAGATTCGCACCTGGCTTAAATTCCAGGCCATCACCGTTAACGGTCGCCCGGTCAGCCAGTTCGACCATCCCCTCCAGATGGGCGACACCGTGGCCGTGCGCACCGACCGCTTTGCCGCCCCCAAAACCCGTCTCGCTTCCGGCCTTAAAATCTATTTTGAGGACGCCCATCTTTTAGCAGTGGAGAAGCCGGAAGGCCTGCTCAGCATCTCCAGCCCTGCGGAGCCGGAAAAAACCGCCTATTTCCAGCTGACGGAGTATCTTCGGCACAAACATCCCCGATCCCGCGAACGGGTCTGGATCGTCCATCGGCTTGACCGCGAGACCTCCGGGCTGATGGTCTTTGCCAAGACGGCCCTCGCCAAGGAGGTGCTGCAATCCCATTGGGACAAATTTGAGAAGAAATACGAAGCCGTCGTGGAAGGTGGGATGCCCAAGGAGTCCGGTCTGCTCGAGTCCGATTTGGATGAATCCAACCCACACCACGTTGCTGTCCGACCCAAATCCTCACGGACCCGGCACGCCGTCACCCGCTATCGAGTCCTGAAATCAACGAACCAACGATCCCTCGTGGAACTCACCTTGGAAACCGGGCGCCGGCACCAGATACGCGTCCAGCTCGCCCACGCCGGCTGCCCGGTGGTGGGCGATGAAAAATACGGGGCCAAGACGAATCCTGCCCGCCGCCTCGCCCTCCACGCCTGTTTTCTTCGCTTCCGCCACCCCGTCACGGGCGAAGAGCTTCGCTTCACCTCTCCCTTGCCGAAACCGCTTGCCCGCCTCGTTAAGATTTAATCCTGCCCGGCAAGTCCATGCCGCTGAATCCGCGAACGCAGGGCCCCCCGGCTGACGCCAAGGATTTCGGCAGCCTTCTTGACGTTGCCACCGGACTCCTGCAGGGCCTTCTCCACCAGCTGCCTCTCGGCCGCCCCCAGCAAATCCAAGCCCTTGGCGGAAGCCTTCAGCGAACTCCACCAATCCCCTGTCGATAGGGAATCCGGCGTGGATCCACCAATCTCCGCCGAAAGGTCGCCCGGCTCGATGGTGTCCGCCGTGGCGCAGACTACCGCCCTTTGCACCGCATTTTCCAATTCCCGCACATTTCCGGGCCACCGATGGGATTGTAGGGCTCGCTTGGCGTTGCCGGAAATTTTCAGACGCTTCCCTTTGCCGTCTCGCTGCAGGAAGTATTCTGCCAACGGCAGGATATCCTCCGCCCTCTCCCGCAGCGGCGGCAACTGGATCATCACGACATTCAGCCGGTAGAAAAGATCTTCCCGGAAAGTCTTTTCCCTCACCATCGCGGCCAGGTCCTTGTTGGTGGCGGCGATCACCCGCACCCGCGTCCGCAACGTCTGATCCCCGCCCAGTCGCTGAAACTCCCCGTTTTGCAGAATCCGCAGCAACTTGGCCTGTAGGGCCAGCGGCATGTCCCCGATCTCATCGAGAAAGATGGTTCCGCCGTCTGCCCGCTCGAACTTCCCGATTCTTTGGGTGAGTGCCCCCGTGAAGGCACCCCGCTCATGCCCGAAGAGCTCGCTCTCCAGCAAGGTGTCAGGAATCGCGGCACAGTTGATGGCCACATAGGGCCGCGCCGCCCGTGGACTGTTGGCGTAAATCGCCCGGGCGATCAGCTCCTTGCCGGTGCCGCTTTCCCCGACCAACAGCACCGTGGCGTCGGAACGGGCCACCTGCCCCACCAGTTTATAAATTTTTTGCATCGAGGCGGAGGCACCGATCAGGCCGGGTACCGGTCCGGGGTCGCTCTTCGCTTTTTTTTCCGCCGGGTCCGTGGTCAACTCCTCCATGGAGGCCGCGGTTTGTAGAGCCCGCCGCAGCAGCGACAGCAGTTCGGGCACATCAAACGGTTTAAGCACATAGTCGAACGCCCCATATTTCATTGCCTCGATGGCGGTCTGGGCCGTGCCGTGGGCAGTCATGACGACGACCAATTGCCGCGGGTGCTCCTGGCGGATTTGCCGGAGGATTTCCAAGCCGTTTTCCTCCCTGATCCGCACATCCAGCAGGACCAAGTCCGCCGAATGTTTGCGGAGTTGTTTTAGCCCTTCCTCCCCGCTGGTGATCCCGACCACCTCCACGGGCTCCTCCGCCAACACCCGCTGGAAGGAATACGCCACGTCCTTCTCGTCATCGATGACCAAAACCCTTTGCCGCGCGGTCGCCGCCGCCTTGCCCTTGGAACTCATCTGGCGCGCCCCGCCGCCTTCACGAAAGGCGCAATCTCCTCGGCCAGTTTTTCGATGCCGGCCAAATCCAACTGCTGTTGACCATCGCTTTTGGCTTCCGCCGGGTTGGGATGTACTTCAACCAACAACCCGTCCGCACCGATCGCGGCCGAGGCCCGGCTGAGCGCAATCACCAAATCCGCACGTCCGGCCGCCTGGCTTGGATCGACAATCACCGGCAGGTGGCTTTCCCGTTTGGCCAGCGCCACCGCCCCGAGGTCTAAGGTGTTGCGGACCGTCGTCTCAAAGGTCCGGATGCCGCGTTCACAAAGGATCACCTGCCCGTTGCCGGAACTCATCACATACTCCGCCGCCAGCAGCCACTCCTCCACTTTCATGGATAGCCCCCTTTTAAGGAGAATGGGCCGGCCCGAGGCGGCCGCGGCCTTCAATAGGGAGAAGTTTTGTGAATTTCGTGCCCCGATCTGCAGGATATCGGCCACCGCGGCCACCTTGTCCACGTGCATCTCGGAAAGTACTTCTGTGACGATGCCCAGCCCGGTCTCTTTTTTGGCGAGCGCCAGCAGATCCAGCCCTTTTTCCCCCAACCCCTGAAATTCGTAAGGGGAAGTACGCGGCTTGAAGGCCCCGCCACGCAAAAAAGTGGCTCCGGCTTTTTTCACCGCCCGTGCGGTGGTCAAAAGCTGCTCTTCGGACTCCACCGAGCATGGTCCTGCCATCAACCGAAAGGGTTCCGTGGCCCCGATCGTTACCCCGTGAGCCTTGACGACCGTGCCCGCTTTTCTTCCCTCTTGGGCGACCAGCTTGTAACGCCGTTGCACCGGCAGAACAGCCTCCACCTGAGGCCAGGTGGCGAGCGCTTCCAAGGAGGCATGAGCCCGCTCGTCGCCGATGGCGGCGATCACGGTTTGAATCTCCCCAAGAATGGGATGGGGCTGGTAGCCGAGTTTTTTCACCTCGGCGATGATCTGGTCAACTAGCTTTTTCTCGGTTCCCGGGCGCAGGGCGATAATCATTCGGTCACACCTTAACGGCGGGCCGTTTTCATCACAAGAATCGGCCTAAGCTCTTCCTGCCACCAGCGGGCCAACTCCCCCCTCTCCGGCCAGACCCCGCTACGATACCAAGTGCGGACATGGGACCCGGGCGGAGCCCAGATTTTCGGATCGGTCGGGCCGAACAGAAGTCCACAAGGAACTCCACTCCAGGCCGCCAAATGGCTGATGCCGCTGTCGTGCCCCAGATACAGGTCGGAGGATTGCAGAAGCCGAAACACCTCTGGAAGGGGCCGGCTTCGGGAACACGGCGCAAAAGATCCCCTTCCACCTCTCCAGCCAGCCAGACCAGTTCCATGGGCTGTTCTTTTTGCCAGATTTGCAGCTCTCCGATCCATTCCTCCAGCGGCCAGCACTTGCGAGTGCCACCGCTACCGGGATGAACGACCAACCGGGGGATCATCCCGCATCGTACGGATTTTTCCTGGCCGATCAGTTTTTCGCCACGGAGCAGATGGGACATCCCGGGTCGTACCTCCAAAGATTGGAGGGGATCGGCCAGGTGTTTCCAGGCCGCCAAGGCTGGCGCGGTGGGATCAATCGCCAGATACTGCCCCCGCCCGCCGCCCCGCTTCCAGTTGGCCGCAAAGATTCCGTCTGGGTCGAACAGGTAAGAAATGGTCAGGTCAAATTCGGAGAAATAGTCACACCAGTCCGGCTCCAACACCCCGCCCTTGGCAAAAAATCCCGCCAGGCCGGGACGGTCAATCGGACGAACTTCGTCCACGCGACCCGGCCCGGTGACGAGTTCACCAAATCCGGGGTTGGTGACGAGTTCGAGGGTGGCCTCGGGCCATTTTTGGCGGAGGCCGGCCACAGCCGGCAAGGTGAGAAGAAAGTCCCCGAGGGCGCCGCCACGGATGACGAGGATTTTCAAATCCGGATCAGTACACAAACACGCCTAGACCCAACAAGACAAGGGCAAAGGCCAGTCCAAACAGAAGAAGAAGTTTCCCGCGGAAGGGGCTGGCAAAAGCCCATTCAATCGCATCCCGTAAAAGATAAGGAGCTCCCACCATGCACATACCTTTCACAATGAGCACATAGGCGTACCCGACCGCGATCAGGCGGAGCTTGTCTTCCCGAAGAAAACAGGCGTCCAAAAGAATGTTGGCGCCCAAAAGCAGCAGCACCCCCAAGGCCCGCACGGCGATAAATTCGCGCACGTAAAGCCAGCTCGTGACCCCCAAGGCGACGGCGGCAAGAACGAAGAGAGGCCGGAACCGCGTGTACTCCATGAGGTTCATGGTGCCGGCCAGCCAAGCGGCCCAAGCCGTGGCTAAAACCAACAAGACTCCGCCAATCAGCTCGGAACGGGGAAATGTCCGCCACCAGGAGACGGCCTGCTCGTAATTCCACAAACATCCGGCGTGAATGAGAAACGAACCGAAGCCGAGCCAGACGGCGACTTGGGAAAGGGGGAAGGAGTAGATCATTGACCTCTCAATCGTAAATGGACGGGTCACCGTAATCGGTGAAGCCGGTCGATTCCGTGATCCTTACGTTCAGCAACTGTCCCACATGACGGTTCCCACCCTCGAAAATCACCGGACGGTTCTGGCGGCTGCGTCCGGTCAATCGGCTGTCCTTCGTTTTGCTCGGCCCCTCCACCAGAATTTCCTCAAGGCGACCGATCCGCCCCTTGGCCTTTTTTTCAGCCTGCCGGGTCAGGAGGTGAAGGAGTTCCTGGTTTCTTTCCTCCATGATCGTTGCCGGGATTTCCCTTTCCTTTTCCCGGGCGGCGCGGGTGCCTTCCCGCGGGGAGTAGCGGAAAATGAAACCATTGTCGAAATTCACCTCCTCCATCAGTTTCCGCGTGGCCCCAAAATCAGCCTCAGTCTCCCCGGGGTAGCCAACAATCACATCGGTGGTCAGCCCGATTTCCGGACAGACCTGCCGGACCTGCTCCACAATCCGCAGGTACTGGTCCGCTGTGTAGCCCCGTCCCATATGTTTCAGGATGCGGTCGGAACCGGACTGCAGGGGAAGATGGAGGTGTTCGCACAGTTTCTTCAGCCTTCCGTAGCTGCCGATCAGATCAGGCTTCATGCCGCGGGGATGGGGTGAGGTAAAACGGATCCGTTCCAATCCGGGGATTTCCTCCAGTTTATCGAGCAACTGGACAAAGGCTGATTTTCCCTCCCGGGCTGGAATCCGACGCCCATACATGTTGACGATCTGACCCAGCAAGGTGACTTCGCGGATTCCCTGCCCGACCAGCCCCCGCACCTCTGCGACGATCTCGTCGATCGGACGGGAACGCTCCTGGCCGCGGGTGGTCGGAACAATGCAAAAGGAGCAGTGCATATCGCACCCCTGCATGACGGAGACAAAGGCGGTGACCTGGCGAGGCGAGACCACATGGTCACGGATGGTGCTTTCCGATCCCTTTTCCTCCTCCACGTCCGCCACGAACCGGGGTTGCCCGAGGAGGCGGGCCTGCCGAGCTTGCTCCACCAAATCGGGCACCCGGTGAAACTTCTGGGTTCCCACCACCAGATCCAGGCCCGCCATGTCTTGGGCCAAGGACGATCCCCGGCGCTGCGCCATGCAACCAAGGAACCCAAGAACCACCCCTGGATTTTTCTTCCGGAGCGCGCGTAGGTTACTCATTTTCCGCAGGGCCTTTTGTTCCGCAAGGTCGCGGACGCTACAGGTGTTCAAAAGGATGACATCCGCTTCCTTTTCCGAGTTGGCCGGGCGATACCCACGATCCCGGAGCTGACGGAGAACCTGCTCCGAATCCCGCTCGTTCATCTGGCAGCCATAGGTTTTCAGGAAAACGCTGGGCATGCACCCAGCCTACGGACTTTTCCCGGATAAAGCCACGCTGTTCCGGATTAGACTAGGCGTGCAGACCGCGACTGTAATGTTTCCGCAACCAGCGATAGAGCATCAACGGAATCGGCAGGAGGAAGAAAAAAAGGGCTGGAATCCAAACGGCCTTATTTGCCTTGTTCCCCTCCAGCAGTTCGATTCCCTGCCAGAAAAGAACCAGCAGCCCAATCCCGGCGGCGGTGTAGGCCAACGGCATGACCACCTGGTCAAAATGCGTCTTTTCCTTCAGACGGGAAATGCGTGCCGGGCGACTTGACCAATCCATGGGAAAAGAATTACGACAGGCGGGTAGGCCTTGCCAAGACTGGCTTTCGTCCGAGCCAACCCATCCCCACCAGGCCCAGCTCAAAAAGTCCGTACAATGGCAAAAACATCAAAGCCAGGTTGAACGGATCGGAAGTGGGCGTCACACAGGCCGCCAAAACCAGAAGAACCACGACAGCGTGCCTCCGGTGAGCGGCCACCGCGTCACGTTCCAGGATGCCCAACCCGGCCAAAATCACCATGATAAGAGGAAGCTCAAAGGAAAGGCCAAATCCCACCAGCATCTGCAGGACAAAATCCGTGTAGCTGGCCATGGTCCAGCTGGTCTCAAGGCCGAGCCACCGGTTGAAGTTCTGAAAAAAGGCCAGGGCCTGCGGCAGCACGAAAAAATAACAAAACGCGGAGCCGAGAAGAAATAGAAGGGCGCCCGTTAAAAAAGCCGGCACCAGTAGCTTCCTCTCGCGTGGCTCCAGCGCGGGAAGGAGGTATTCCCCCACAAAATAAAGAACCAAAGGTAGAGACAGGAGAATGCCTGCTCCCAGGCCAATCTGCAGTGTTACCGTCATGGGATCGGTAACCTGCAGAGCCAACAAGGTGTTGGGGGCGGCCAGCCCGCTCTCCCCCTGAGCCTGCCGCAAGGGCCAACGCAAAACCTCCATCACTTGCCCGATCCCGGTCACCCCGATAGCCGCGCCCACCCCGATGGCTCCCGCGCACTTCAGGATCAAGCCCCGCAAATCCTCCAAATGGTCCAAAAAAGGTTTTTCGGCATCTCTCATCCCAGAATCCTCCAACCCGCCTCCGTCACCACTTGAGGCAAGACCACATCATGGGCTTCACGTGGCAGACTTTCCATCTCCTGAATTGAAAAAAATAGACCTGTCACCCAGGCGCGGCGGGATCGCTGCGCCAAAGCCCGGTCATAGTGGCCCCCGCCCCGTCCCAGTCTTGTTCCGTGGCCATCAAAGGCGCGCCCGGGCACAAAGAATCCGTCGATCGAGTCCACGCTCACCCCGGAGTGCCTTCCCGGCAATGGTTCCCATAAGGTCTCCAGGGAAGGAAGCGGGCCCGGCAAAATTTCCCACCAGGTCAGGCCTTGGCGTATATCCGTTTTGGGCAATGCCACCCGCTTCCCCTGATTCCAAGCGAGCGAAATGAGATCCCTCGTTTCCGGCTCATCCGGCAAGGAAAGGTAGAGTCCCACCACGCCGGCCGCTTTCCATCCTGGACTGGCCGTGCTGGCCTCAAGGATGGCGGTCGAGGCGGATCGGCGCATTTCCGGAGTCAGGCCCGCTAATCGAGTCCGGATTTCCTGGCGCGCAACCTGCTTGGCGGCTCCCCCCATCCGGATAGCCTAGAAAAAAGCCGTTGCCGAATCCATCCCCGGGAGCGGTTGCCTGCGGCTGGCCCCGGTCGCACAATCTATCTCCTTGAGCCCAAAAAACGCGTCGCCCCGCAGACCGCGTCCCCATCGTTTCATTACGGACGTTCTCCTTCCCGCCCTGTTTTCCCGCAAGCGGGGACACCGGAACGGGGCGGTTCCCGTTTTTCCCAAACCCAAGCCCGGACAGGTCTGCATCACTTGGATCGGCCACGCCTCATTTCTCCTCCAAGGATCCCGCGGCAACATCTTGGTGGATCCGAACTGGGCGAATTGGATTCTGGTGGTCCGGCGACTTCGGCATGCGGGGCTGGCCCATCATCACCTTCCCAACATTGATCTCGTCCTGATCACCCACGCCCATTTCGATCACCTCAACCGCAAAAGCCTTCGCCGCATCGCGGCCAACCAGCCCATTGTTGTACCCGCAGGCGTAGGAGACCTGGTCCACGGGCTGGGTTTTGAAAAAGTCTACGAGATGAACTGGTGGGAACGCCTCCGGTTCCCCGGCGCCGCCGTAACCTTTGTTCCAGCGAAACACTGGGGAGCCCGCAAGGTCACGGACCTGCATCGTGGCTACGGGGGGTACGTGATCGACTTGGGCGGCCACTCCGTTTACCACGCCGGCGATTCCGCCTACTTCGGGGGATTCAGGGAAATCGGCCGGAAGCTGAAACCGGAGATTTCACTCCTCCCCATCGGGGCTTACCACGGCCCTAAATTCGGGGAAAATCACATGAATCCGGAGGAGGCCCTGCAGGCGTTCGCCGACCTGCGGTCAAAAGTCATGATCCCAATGCATTTTGGCACATACCGACTCAGCTACGAGCCCCTGCACGAACCGCCCCAGCGCCTGATGCAGGCTGCCCTACGGGCCGGTCGCTTGGCCGACGTCCGTTTTTTGGTCGAAGGTATGCCGACGTTATTCTAGGCCTCCTCGTTCCGCCCAACCAGGTCTCGCGACCGGGCGGGCATATGCCACCAAACGTCCCCGGTGGGTGATGAATCGAAAGAAGTTCCGGGCGTTTCCGGAGGGCGCATTGGGGTCAAAGGTGTAGACATCGACTCCTCCGCCGCGTTCCCCGTCCAACCGTTGAGAGGATCCGGCCACCATGGCCTGACCGTCTTTTTTTCGTCCGAGGTAGATCATCACATGGCTAATCGGCGGATCCCGCGGAACGTTGTAGGTCCATTCCCAGAAAAGGAGATCCCCGCTCCGCATTTCGGCAACCAGCTTCTGGGGATCGATGCGACCGTCGCTTTGCATGGGCACCTCCCGCACCTTCCCCCGTTGCCGGAGAAAAACGTATTGATCAGAGGCCGTCCTGGGAAGATTGAGACCGAAGACCTTCCAGACGATGTAACGGACGGTGTTGGAACAATCCATGGTGATGACGTAGGGATGGCCCGGAGGTTGCCACGACTGCCCATAGGCCAAGTCCTGTTGCGAGAGCCATCGGCAAGTCTCCACCAACTTCTGGTGCTGTTCCGGCGAAACCGCCGCCTGATTGAGGGCACCCCCCACAAGCCAAGCCCAACCCAAAGCCACTGTTTTCATCTTTGTCACGATTCCGTCCATTCTTCTTCGCAAAATAAGCCCGTATCGCAAGCATTCCCCGTTGGCATTTTTCTGAATCCTCGATCAAATCAAGACATGAGAATCTGGGAACGACCGGCGCCGAGATTGCTGGCAGTCTTTGTGGTTTTAGGTCTCTTCGGTTGGTGGGTTTTTAGAGCAGTCTCTCTCTCGCCTTCTGCGCGAAATCTCTTTGAGGAGGATCAGGCCGTCGCGTGGGCGGCCAAGTCTGTTGCCCAAGAAGAACGGCTCGCCCAGGAGATTCAAAAGCTCCCCGCACCTTCGGAAGATCACGCACCTGAGGTCGCAGCCCTTTTAAAAAGGCTACAAGACCTCCCTCCTGTCCCATACCTCGTCCAGATAGCCCGCCAGAGGGACGCCGCTGTGCGGGAGGGTGAAGCTACACGTCCTTGGGACGGGGCCGAACAGACTGCGATCGATCGAATGTCGGAATCCTACCTAAAGGCGTGGGAACCGTTCTTCCAATGTCCGTCGATTCCATGGGACCAATACCCGGACTCGATTCGGCTGTTTCGTTGCAGTCTTTCCCGGATTTTGGACACGCCTTCGGGATACAACTTCTCTTCCCTATTTCTTCTGTTTCCCGATTTGAATTTGTTTAAGCCTCTCCGTCAGTTGGGAGCACTTCGGTTTGGGACCGATTTTCTTCTGCAAAACGGTTGGGCTGCTTTAGACACGGTTGCTCTGGCAGAGAATACGAGAATTTTTTTTCTCGATTCAGCGCAATCCAGCGACTTGCTGTTCGAGCTGTCCGCTCAGATCGAGGATATCCGAATGGGCCTTCGCTCAGATCGGGCCTTGTTTTTGAGTGCGGCGCAATATCTCGAATCCTTGCCTCCGGACACATCCGCCACGATCGCGTTACAACGGTTTTTGGGAAACAAGGATCATGCAGACTGGTTCCTTAAAAGAGTTCCAGAAATTAAAACCGCCAACCGCTTGGCCCAATATCTCCGACAGGACGCCGATCAGATCCTGAACTTGGAAAGTAAAACTTTTCTTCCGGCACCAGCATGGCGCCAATGGCTCGAAGGAGAAAACACTGCGCTCGGATTGAGCCCGACGCTTCAAGACAGCCTCCAAGGTTTGCGTGATTTTGAAAAAATTCGCCTGTCGTACCAAGTTTCCATGGCTCTTTGCCAGGCCTTAAAAAATGTCCAAAATGGAGACGTGACAAGGGCCCGAGAAATTGCGGATCCCGCCCAACCCGGGGCTTTTCTGCTTATTGAGGAAAGTGAAAGAGGGCTCATTATTTCCTCAGCCCTCCCCCTCCTTGGGAACCCAACCACCCGAACCTCCATAGTCTTTCCTCCGCCCTATGCGCATGGCTCTGACCATTAATCCATTAGTTTAAAAAACCTTTCCGGATGTGCGAGATCGGCAAAGACTGCATCCGCGCCGCAGGCCTCCAACTGCCCGAAGCTGAAGCCACCCGTGGCCACGGCGATCGCCTTGGCTCCGATCGCCCGGGCGCAGGCCACATCATGCGGGGTGTCCCCGATAATGTAGATTCTCTCCGGAGGGAACTCCTCCCCATGACGATCCCGGGCCCTTCGTTTGGCGTGCGGACCGAGTTCATTGCGGATCGAGGAGTCGTCCGCAAAGGCGCCGAATTCGAAGTAATGGTTCACCCCGTACCTTGAGAGTTTGAGACGAGCCCCCTTTTCAATGTTGCCGGTCAGCAATCCCTGTACCAGATCGGGGCGACGGTGCGCTTCCTCCAAAATTCCCGAAATTCCGGGATGCAATCCGCCTTGCCGTCTCGGCAATTCTTCGGCCAACTGCTCGACATACACGTCCAGGAACCGGGCGATCTCCCGCTCCCCATGGGGAAAGCCGTCGCGGGCCAGCAGCTGTTCCACGATCCATTTGTCAGTCCGACCAGCAATCTCCAGTCCCTGCAAACCCCGGCTCACGCCATGGAGCTTCTGCATGGCATAACCCAAGGCAGTTTCGCCTGCTTTGCCGGTGTGGAGAATTGTCCCGTCAATATCCCAGAGCAGGAGTTTCCGGGGCCGGCCGGAACCAGACTTCACATTCCCATCACGCTATAGCCGGAATCCACGTACAGCGTCTGCCCCGTCACTCCCGCCCCGCCATCCGAAGCCAAGAAAACGCCCATGGCTCCCAATTCCTCCAAGGTGATGTTTCTTTTGAGGGGCGCGTGCTGTTCGTAATGGGTGAGCATCGCGGAAAATCCGCTAATGCCCCGGGCCGCCAGCGTGTTGACAGGTCCGGCGCTGATCGCATTCACGCGGATTTTTTTAGGTCCCAGATCGTATGCCAAATAACGCACGCTGGCCTCCAGGGCGGCCTTGGCCACCCCCATCACATTGTAGTGAGGCACCACTTTCTCCGCTCCGTAATAACTCATCGTTACCACACTCCCCCCGTGCGTCATCAATGGGACGGCGGAGCGCGTTACGGCCACCAAGGAATAGGCGCTGATGTCGTGCGCCACCCGGAAAGCCTCACGGGATGTGTCCAAAAAAACCCCCTCGAGGGCTTCCTTGGGCGCAAAAGCCACACTATGAAGCAAGAGATCCACCCGGGATGTCTTGCTCTTCACGAATGCGAAAAACCTGGTGATATCCTCGTCCCGACTGACATCACAAGGCGCCACCGGAGTATCCGCGCCAAACGTGGCCGCCAGTTCCTCGACGTTCTCCTTCAAACGGTCCCCTTGGTAGTTGAAAATCAGTTTGGCTCCGGCCTGCGCCCACGCTTGGGCAATGCCCCAGGCAATGCTCCGCTTGTTGGCCACTCCGAAGACCACCGCCGTTTTGCCGTCGAGAATCTTGCTCACGTGACATCAAAGTGCCTGCAATGGCCCCTCCCTGTCACGCCCGGACTCCGGTCTCTTGCTCCTTGCCCGGAACAACCGGAAGCGGGAGTGTGGGGCATGGAAACGGGCTGGCATCTTGGCTGGGTGGCGTTTGGGCCGATCGTCCTGGCGCTTTTGGTGGCAGATTTGGTTCTTTTCCACCGTGATCCCCGCCCGGTGGATTTTCAGCGCTCCCTCCGCGCCACTCTGGGTTGGGTGCTACTCGCCTCCGCTTTTGGCGGTTTGGTGGCTTTCACCCTGGGAACCCACGCTGCCATGGAATTTTTCGCGGGCTATGCAGTCGAACTGTCGCTGAGCGTGGACAATGTTTTTGTCTTCGCGGTGCTGCTCCGCTACTTTGCCGTCCCGGAGCGAGCTCAGTTTCCGGCCCTGTTTTGGGGCATCATCGGGGCCCTCTTTCTCCGGGCCCTCTTCATTTTCAGCGGCATCGCCCTTCTCAACCGCTTCCAATGGTTGATTTTTTTGTTCGGGGGTTTGCTTGTCGTCACCGGATGGAAACTCCTCAAGGGAGACGGGGACGACAAGGTTCAGCCTGAAAAAAACATCCTCGTCCGGCTGGGGCGCCGCTGGCTGCCGCTCACCAGCGAATACCATGGTACCCGTTTTTGGGTACGGCAAGGGGGCCGATGGGTGGGCACCCCGCTCGTCCTGGTGCTTCTGGCTATTGGCACCACCGATCTGGTTTTTGCCATCGATTCGATTCCGGCGATCCTCGCCATCACCCGGGATCCATTTATCGTCCTGACCTCCAATGCCTTCGCCGTGCTCGGACTTCGTGCCCTTTATTTTGCCATCGCCGGTCTGATCAAACTTTTCCGCCACCTAAATATCGGCTTAGCAGTGATCCTGGCCTTTATCGGGCTGAAAATGATTGCCTCCCCTTGGATTCACCTGCCCATCACCCTGACCCTCGGGTTTGTTCTGACAGTATTGGCCACCGCCATCCTGACTTCCATCTTGCAAAAACCCCGTCACCCCCAAGAGTAGATTGCCCTATCCTTGGTTTCGCTAAAATTGGGACTTTTAAGATAGTTTTATAATCCTGAATTGCAACATTTTATGTAATTTGTTACCTGGTTTTACAAGGTGGTTTGTTTGACCGACGGGTCCTTCCCCTTTTAAACTTCCGCATGCCACAGGTCATCGATTTGACCCAGGCGGTGGCCAAAAAGACCTTCCACAAGAAGACCCCCTTCCGCCTCGGGTTGTTTGGCACCCTCGTCGTCTCCAATCTCTTATGGTTGGCGCTCTTCGGGTTGGCGGTGTTTTCGCTGATTGGCGTGACCCGGTTTTCTGCCGCCCTCTCCAAAAGCTATCTCGAGGAAAAATGGAAGACTCTCCAGGACCGCTTGGCCCAGCGACGGGAATTGCAGGAACGGGACCTGCAGATCGCCCGCCTGATCGCCTCCCAGAATTCAGCCACCACAGACGTGCTTGGATTGGCCAGTCGTATCTCCAAAATTCTGGACTCTGCCAATGGCCGGCAACGCCGGTTTCTTGAATCCGCCATCCCGGAAGCCATGATGATTCAAACTACCACCCAGATCCCCGCCTCGGCGGTCATCGCCATGGCCATTTTCGAGTCCGGCTACGGAAACAGTATTCTGGCCAAGGAGTACAACAACTACTTTGGCATGAAAGCCTTTGACAGTTGGACCGGACCCCGCGCTCTCAATATGCCCACCCGGGATGAAGGGATCGAAACCACCGCCGACTTTCGCGCTTATTCGAGCCTGGGAGCCGGCTTCAAAGGGTACGCCGAGTTTCTCTTAAGCAACGACCGCTATAGCCGCCACGTCGGAGAAAAATCCGGAGTGAAGTTTGTCTCTAAAATCCTGTCTTCGGGCTACTGCCCGGATCCCCAATACCTCTCCCACATCCAGGCCATCATCGAAAAGCACGGCCTGGATCGCCTGGACGCCGCCTTGGAAACCATCGTGGAGAACAAGGAAGCCGTCGCGGGAACCAGCCCGGATTCGACGGATGCCGCTGGCGTCAAAAACTGACTTAACCGTCCGCGCAGGAAATGGCCAATGCGGTTGCCGGCTTGATCTCCAGCAACAAATAACGCCAGTTGCCCGTCGGACTTTTTTCCGCCCTTAATTTGACCGCCGCGTGTCCTTTGGAACCCATCAAGGTGAACTCCAGCCGGGCACTTCCCTGATCCGGAAGATCTTCCAGTTCCCCAGTGACGGCCCAACCGGTCCGTAGCGGTGCGCCCAACACCTCCTGCACCCTGGTATCGGCGGCGATCCGGTTCATGGCCTCAGTCATGACCGGGGTTCTCTTCAGCATCCGGTAGCTGATGTCTAGCGTGAGCAGACCAAATCCGAAAATTCCCGTGATCATCCCGATTAGACCCAGAAAAATCCACCTTCTGGATTTTTGCTCCCAAGCCATCAGTTCGGCTTGGGTCATGAGCTTTCCGGGCATCCGGCAACGATGTCGCCATGACTCCTGTTCGTCCACCCCCGCTATCGCTCGCCCAGAGAAGAACTTCTAACCTTCCTGGATGCTTTCCCTTGAGTCACTGGCGGCTCTGGCCCATGCCCATGCCAAGGATTTATCCGCCGGGGTTCGGGAATTTACTCTCAAGGGTCACTCCTTTGCCGGATCCACCCGGCCGCACTTGATGGGCGTGGTCAACCTAAGCCCGGACTCCTGGTACCGGGAAAGCGTTGTCCTTTCCACCGCGTCGGCTGTCGAGCGCGTCCGTAAACTTCGCACCGAAGGGGCTCACCTCATCGACCTCGGCGCCGAATCCTCTTTGGCACACGCCGACCGCGTGGACGCAGAGGCACAAAAAAGGATCCTCCTTCCGGTTTTGCGTGAGCTGGCTGCGGAAGGACATCTCTTTTCCGTGGAAACCTACCAAACCGCCACCGCCCGCGCCTGTTTGGAGGCCGGCGCTGCGGTGTTGAACCTCACCGGCACCCGACCTTCCGAGGAGATTTACCGCATGGCCGAAGACCATGCCGCCGGCATCATCCTTTGCTACGTTCAGGGTCCTAATGTCCGTGAAGTCGGGGATTTCGTCCGGTCTCCCGATCATGCCGCTACCCTGCGGGATTATTTTCAAAGGGAAATTGACCGGGCGGTCTCGGCAGGGGTCAAGGCAATCTGGATCGATCCCGGTCTCGGCTTCTATTACCGCAACCTTCAGGACAGCGCGGACCGCATTCGCTACCAGGCGGAAACCTTTCTGAACACGTTCCGCCTTCGCACCCTCGGTTGGCCGGTCTGCCATGCCCTGCCCCACGCCTTCGAGTTTTTTGGCGAGGAGGTTCGGACGGCAGAATCCCTCTTTGCGGTCTTGGCTATCCTTGGAAAAACTGATCTCCTCCGCACCCACGAAATTGCCAAAGTCCGGGCGGTCGCCCGTACCCTCGCGGTCCTTTCATGAAAGAAACCGCCCCTCCGGTTGCCTTGATCACGGGTGCTTCCCGTGGGCTCGGTGCCTTCTTGGCTTGGGAACTTGCCCGGGATGGGTATGCCGTCGGGATTCATCATCGCGGGGGCAAAGGCTCAGCGGACCGGTTGGTTCGGTTGATCCGAAAGGAAAGCGGCATTGCCGAGCTTTTTTACGGGGACCTCGCTATCCCGGCTCAAGTCGATTCTGTTTTTCGCAAGGTTCGGGCCAGGTTTGGCCGGATCGATGTTCTTGTTAACAACACCGGCACCTACCGTCCGGTTCCCCTGTTACGTGCCCGGGTCGAGGATTGGCGGACAGGGCTCGACAGCACGGCTACGGCCACATTTTTGGCCATCCGCGCAGCTTTGCCCCTGTTTCCCAAAACTGGTGGCCGGATCGTCAATCTGGGGGATTCGGCCTGCGAAAAACTCACCGCCCGCAAAATGGCTCCGGGGTATCACGTGGGGAAAGTCGGTGTCCATTTATTGACCCGCTCTTTCGCGGCTCAGCTGATCCGGCGCAAAATCACCGTGAACACGGTCTCGCCGGGTTATCTGGAAAACAGCATCGATCTGCCACCATCTGGCCAACTTCCTTCCAACCGGCCCGTCCGTTTTTCCGAAGTGGCCTCGGCGATCCGCTACCTGCTGTCCCGGGAGGCGGACCAAGTCACCGGGTCCAACCTGATCATTTCCGGAGGGTGGAATCTTTGAGTTAGGCCGAAGGGAGGTCTTTGTCCGGAAGGGTGGCCCCCGGGACCCAGCCAAGGGCCCGCAGTCGAGCGTTGCTAACCCGTTTATTCCGACGCGTCCTCCGCCCGCTTTCCGCCCAGCTTCCTCCGGATTGCCCACGCCTTCTGGGTTCATCCTCACAGACATTGAAAACACGGCCAGGGTTTCGCAGGGCGATTCCCACCGCCCGGGCGGCATCTTGCCCATGCACGAGATTCAGCCACCGCTCAGGTCCGCCTCCCCCGGCGGCAACAACCCGCCCTCCTCCGTACAACCCCGCACAACGCAAGACCGTGCCCCGGGCGTCCAGACAGGCCTGCTCGGCCTGCACCATCGCCGTGGTTCGAGGATCAGTCGCCAATGGCGAGTCCTCATCAACCCATCCACCCGACTCCTCCGCATAAACCGAAGTGGAGGAAATGTAGACAAAAGGAATCCTCCTCTTTTTCACCCAACAGGCCGCCCGCACGGCTCCTTGACGATGAACCCTTTCGAATTCTTCTTCGGAACGTTCCCGGGAAGGCGCGATCAACCAAACCGCCGCTTCGCATTCCGGGGCTCGGTTCAACCAAAAGCCACCCTCGACCGCATCGATCGCCCTCACCGAGGGATATTCAGGACGTAACGCGTCGGCCGAAGCCTCGGTTCGCACCACCGGAAGAATCTCCCAGCCGCCCCGCCGGGCCTCCTCGGCCACCCACCGCCCAAGAAAACCCGCCCCGAAAACCGCTAAGCGGGGACGGGGGAAACTCGCCATCCGTCCTTTTTTCCTCTAAGGAGATTCTCTCGGACGAGTGGCGGAGTGGTTGAACGCGGCGGTCTTGAAAACCGCAGGCGCCGCAAGGCGCTCGTAGGTTCGAATCCTACCTCGTCCGCCCTGTTATCCGCGCAAGTGGTAGTGTCCGGGCCCGATTTTCTTCAAACCCCGGATCTTTTTCACGTTCTGATAAAACCAGGTGTCCAGACGCTGGCGCTGAATGTTCATCTTTGCCGCCAAATCCTTGATCTTGAGACCGGCCCTTCCGGCCCGCTTGAGGTTTTTCAACACCACGTCCCGCAGCCCCCCCCGGCGACCGAATTTACGGCCCGTGGAACGACGACCCTTGGGCCGTCCACGACGACCAGGGGGACGACCCCGCCCGGAGGCGATCCGGCGGGCCCGGCGGGCGACATAAGACGCCCCCGCACCCACTACCTTGGCCACGGAACGCTCCACTTGGCCGAGTTTCTTCTCTAGGCTTTCTTTTCGGCGCAGAAGCTTGACAATCCGGCCGAACTCTTTGGCAGTCAATTTAGTTAGATCCATAAGTTAGAAAACCTAACGAATATTCTAACGATTCACCAGAAAAAAATACCCCATCAGGGTCAATCCCTGACGGGGTATCTCAAGCTCGCTTTCCCTTCAGAACGGAAAAAGTTCCGCCTTGGGGGAAGAAAGTCTTATTTGACGTGTTTGCTGGCGTACTTTGTCAGCTCAAACATGTTGGCGGAGCTCTTCCCGCCGAAAAGGGGCTTCAGCAACTCGTCCGCATGAATCATGCGCCTGTTTTTCTTGTCCTGCAGACCCTTTTTCTTGATGTGGGCCCACAGTTTTTTCGTCAGCTCGGTGCGGGGAAGCGGCTTGCTTCCAACGATTGCGGCGAGGACGGCGTCCGGCTGGACGGGTTTCATGAATGCTGCATTGGGTTTTCTAGCCATGGCTGTTTATGTCTCCTTGGTTTGGGTTTCGTTGACGAATCAAAGGGCAACATGCCCTCCGGCAGACGGCTGACAACTCTTTTTTCCGAGGGAAAACGGGTTTTTCACATCCCCGTACAGGGTCGTCCGCCGCCTTGGAATCCGTCCTGCGTTCCGGATGGCTGCCTCGATCTGGTCGGGGTCGAGCCTCTCCCCGTGCCGGCCCCCGCTTGATCGCGTAATGGATTCCTCATACAGCGTTCCGCCAAAGTCGTTGCAACCCCAACCCAAGGACGCCGTGGCTCCCCCCACCCCCAACTTCACCCAACTGGTCTGCAGGTTAGGAATCAAATCCCCCAGCATCAACCGGGCTAGCGGGTAGAGTCGCCGAGCCCGCCGCCGAATCCTCTCTTCCAGACGATCCATGCCACCGTTCCGCCGGGACAAAATCCTCCCGAGCCGGTTTTCATACGGCACAAAAGCCAGGGGTACGAATTCCGTGAAACCCCCGGTCTCCCCCTGTACCCGCCGCAACACCTCAAAATGCCCGCGGATGTCCTCCCAGGTCTCCACATGCCCAAATAGGATAGTGGCACTGGAACGGAGCCCCGCCCGGTGCGCGGCCTTCACGATCCGGACCCAGCGATCCGCTGGTAGTTTGTTGCGGGAAATTTTCCGGCGGACCCGGTCGACCAGGATTTCGGCCGCGGTGCCCGGGATGCTGCCGACGCCGGCGGCCCGCAACCGCACCACCACCTCCTCCGGTTCCTGCCCCGTCTTCTCGCACAAAGAATCAATCTCCATGGGCGAAAAGGCGTGCAGGTGGATCCTCGGATAAGCCTCCCGCAGCGCGCGGATCAAGTCAAAGTAGTAAGCCGGCTCCAAATCAGGATCGATCCCGCCTTGCAGACAAACCTCGCTCACCCAAGGGGTCTTTCCCACCCTCTTCACCACCTCGTCGATGGTGTCGGAGGTTGCCCCCCGGGTCCCCGGCCTTCGTCCAAAACCACAAAACGCACATCCCACTTGGCACACCCGCGTGAAGTTGGCGTTGCGGTTCACCACATAGGTCACCACCTCACCATGGATTCGCCGGGTGGCCTCGTTCGCCCGCTCCGTTAATTCCACCAACGGCATCTTCCAAAGATCCTTCATCCCGGTATCTCCGCCTGGAATTTTTCCGCCACCTTCAGCCAATCGTCGCTGAGCCACTCCGGCGAGACATGGGACTCATAAACCGGCAGCCTCTCGACCAATTCGCGTCCTGCCCGCCGACAAAGACCGGCATAGGTTTCCACGGTGTCCCAAGGTCTCGTGGAATTAACTTCATCCTTCGCCCAGGAAATTCCCCCCAAATCGTCCAGCCACGGCAACAGCTTCGGCCAGAGCGGTTCCAGGTTGGGCGGGATCTGGATGGCCACGCCTGGCGCCCAAGCCCTCCATTTTTCCATCATTTCCCGATATTCCGCCAACGTGGGCGCCAAACCCATCGACCACCGCGAGCTCGGATTAGGGACGTAACGCTGGATCAAAATCTCCTGGAGATGCCCGTGCCTGGAATGCAGATCCGCCAGACAAGCCAGCGAATCCAGCCGGCTGGCCTGCGACTCGCCCCAACCGACCAGGATCCCGCTGGTGAAGGGAATTTTGGCCCGTCCCGCCGCCTCAATGCCGGCCACCCGCCCCGCCGCCTTCTTTTCCGGCGCCAACCCCAGGTGATCGTGAACGTTCTCCAACATCATCCCCATCGACACAAAGTGAGAACGGATGCGCCGAAGCTCCGCCTCGGTCATCCGACCAAAGTTGCCGTGGGGAAAAAGGCCGGCTTCGGCACACCGATCCGCCACCCAAATGGCAAAGTCCAAAAAATCCCTAAACCCCCTCCGGGCCAACGCCTCACGGATATGGTGAAGGCTGTCCGGTCGCTCCCCCGAAATCAGGAGGGCTTCCCGCGCTCCGCCGGAAGCCGCTTCCTGAAGCAAGGACTCCAGTTGTCGATCGTTCAGCAGTCCTTCGTGGTCTGTTCGGAATCCGCAATAAGCGCAGTGCCAGGGACAGTCGTGGGTCAACACAAAGGTAAGGGAACGCGAATACGTGACCGGTCGACCGGTGCCCCAATCCTCTTCGTAAACGGCTTTCAACAACAACGCCTCTCCCCTAAAAATCCCCGATGGCTCTAGCCGAAGCAAGACCCTTCCTAATCGGTGTCACCGTTCTCCTCGGCGCCTGTCTCTGGCTGGGTTGGTGGATTCCCTCCGCCTTGGCCGCCCTCCTGCTGGTGGGCCTCCTCCTCTTTTTTCGGGATCCTAGTCGCCAGATTCCCACCGATCCCCTCGCTCTGGTCAGTCCCGCCGATGGTAAGGTCATCTGTGTGGACGAGGCGGAGGATCCCTGCTTTGGCCTGGGCAAGTTCCGCCGCGTGGGAATTTTTCTTTCCGTCCTCGATGTCCACGTCAACCGGAGCCCTTGCGACGCCGTGGTGGAAAAAACCCATTACTCGGCCGGGGAATTTCTCGATGCCCGGCATCTGGAAGTGGATCTTCGCAACGAAAACCAGACCTGGCTGCTTCGATCTTCCCGCGGTCCCGTGCTTGTCCGGCAAATTGCCGGCCTGATCGCACGCCGGATTGTGGCCTGGAAAAAGCCCTCGGAACATGTCCGGAAGGGCGAACATATCGGCATGATCCGATTTGGCTCCCGCACCGACCTCTACCTTCCCAACGCCTGTATCATCCATGTCACGGTGGGCCAACGGGTCAAGGGAGGTGAAACCATCCTCGCGTCATGGCCAAAATAAAAACCCACTCCAAACTCCCGTCGCCCAAAAGCGCGGCTTACCTGCTTCCCAGCCTGATGACGGCCGGGAACCTGTTCTGCGGTTTCATGGCCGTCCTGCAGATTATCCAAGGCAGCTTGCTCCAGGCTTCCGCGGAGAATGGTGACTGGATCCAGCCATACGAAACCAGTCTGCTCTGGATCCTCGGCGCCTTTATTTTTGACATGCTGGATGGCCGCCTGGCCCGCCTCGGCGGCCACGAAAGCGCCTTCGGTCGGGAATTCGACTCGCTGGCCGACGTCATTTCCTTCGGTATCGCTCCAGCTCTGCTCGTCTTCAAGATCGTGCTGGCCGAATTGCCGGCCCGGATCGGCTGGATGATTGCCTTCATCTACCTTGTTTGCGGCGCGATGCGGTTGGCCCGTTTCAACTCCCTCACCGCCCAACCCGATCCGGCCAACCGCTCCAAGGACTTCACCGGTTTTCCCATCCCCGCCGCGGCGGGCTTGGTGGCCTCGGTGACACTTCTGCTCCTGCAGTACTACGAGTCCGACCGCGTGATCGGCGACTGGAAATACCTTCTGGCCGGCCTGCTCCTCTTTCTCAGTTTCATGATGTTCAGCAAGGTCCGCTACCCCAGCTTTAAAACGATCGACTGGAGGACCCAGCGTCCCGTGCCCCGCATGCTCCTGATCGTGGCGATCCTCGCCTTGATCGTGCAGACCTACCGTTACTCGCTGGCGATTCTTTTTACGGGATATCTGGTTTACGGTTTTATCCGGCCCCACATCAGCCGCAAGTGGCGGCACGAACTGGAGGATGAGGAAACCCTGACGGGAAGCGTGCCCCGCCGTCGCGGATCAATGTAGGCCGATCACCCGCAGCAGGCTGACAAACTGTGGTGTTTCCAGCAGGGTGTTGTAGGTAAAGACCAGGCCCGCCACCCCCAACAGCACCGCGATGGCTGCGATGCAGCGAATCACGTAGGAAATTTCCTCGGTCTCCATGAAACTTATGCTGAAGAACCTACCGTTCCTTGGAAATCTGAAAATAGCCGGCCCAAAGATCGTTTCCCGGTCGCTGATCCCCGCGGACGTGGACCGCCGCCCCGACGCTTAACCCTCCCTCCGCCCGGGCCCGTCCCCAGTCAAATGTCACGCTCTCCGCCAGCGTCTGTCCCGGACTGATCGATCCGAAATGAAATTTTCTTTGCTCGCTCCCCGCCGTGATCTCCAACACGGGGGAATTTACCGTCTCCGTCCCACGGTTCTGAATTCCCACAAAAATTCGCCCCTGCAACCCCTCTTCCCTCATGCTCACCCCGCCCACCGCCACATCCACCACTCCTCGCTGGTTACGCTCCAGCACCCGCCCCAAGTTAATCACCCCACTTCCGGTTTCTTCTGCCGCCCCGGGCAAACCGGTGGCGTCTGCATATTTTCCCAACAACTCCGCCGCCTGCTTGCCCGTCAACCCGGGTTCCCTCCCCAACAAAGCAGCCACCGCTCCGCTGACCAAGGCGGTGGAGGCGGAGGTGCCGGTCACCTCGACGGTTTTTCCCCCCGGCCATGCGGCCACGACCGCAAACCCAGGAGCAGCCACATCCACCGACTTTCCCCGATTCGAGAAGTAAAGATGGTTTCCAACGGCGTCGACCGAAGCCACCGCTATCACCCCGTCGTAAGCCGCGGGATAACTCACCCGATTGACGGCATCATTGCCCGCCGCTCCCACCAAAACCACGTTTCGTGCCAAGGCATAAGCGACGGCATCCCGGACCACCGGACTGTCTCCCGCCGATCCCAAGCTCATATTGATTACCCGGACACCTTGATCGGCCGCCGTTACGATCGCCTGTGCCAAGTTGAACGAATTTCCCTTTCCTTCCGTGTCCAGCACGGCGAAGGCCACCATCTCTGCTCCAGGCGCAGCTCCTTGGGCTGGTCCGTTCGATCCCTGAATCAGGGACCGCATCGCTGTGCCGTGCCCGGAGGTCTCCCCCTCTTTACTTTCCATCCCCTCCAGAGGCGTATCCAACAGGGCAACCTTCACGCCGCTGCCCCAGCTTTGGGTGACCCCATCCGCACCGATCAGATCAAGGGCCTTTTTCCCCACCGCACGGTAGTAGGCGTCTCCTTTTTCCCTCACTTCCAAAGGCACCTCCGGAGTGCGGATATAAAAATTGCCGCTCACGGTTCCCCCGGTCTGCCCGAGCGCACTGCTCAGCCACGATCCCGTTTTAACCCGGGCAGAGTTGAGGGCGTCCAACTGGCCGAGGAGAGCTCCGGGCGGGGCGAGACCGAGGAACTTCCGATAATTCTCCGCAGAGGAAAAGCGAACAAGCCTTTCGCCGGGAATCTCATTTCCCGAACCCGTCTCCAGGCTGGTTACTATCTCCGCCGAGGCGTCTTTTCGGACTACATGGGTAGCCTTGGCTTGATTCGTTGAAGACAATCCAGGGGTAGTTACAAAAAGTTCAGGGGGTGACTTAGTGGTTCTATCGGGGAAAGGAAGAAACTTTCCCGGTTCCAACATAAAACCAAGCAAAAGAGCCAAAAAAACCACCCCCAAGGTCCATCGCCGCTTCTTCATGAGGCAATCTTAGCCTTCAAGGGACGACAGGAAAACCCCTTGTCCCGCCGCTCCGTCAGGAGGATTCTATTCTTGCTGCCGCCGGTGTGGCGGAACTGGCAGACGCGACGGACTCAAAATCCGTTGCCCGCAAGGGCGTGTGGGTTCGACCCCCTCCACCGGCACTTACTCACCGTACGCCCTCACCAGCAGAAAGCTTCCCGCCCGCCCGATCACCCGCCATCGGTCCGGATCAAAATCGGATTCAAAAACGTGCCTAAGGGTGATTCCCTCGACTTTCTGCCCGGAGCGCAACCCGCGGGTGAGTTCAGCAGGTTTTTCAAAAAAACGGCCCTTGGCTTCGGCCGTTGGAAAAACCACCACGTCCGCATCCGCCGGCTGGATCCAGCAGTTCCGGTTGAGGGCAAAAAGATAACCCGCCGCCCGGGCCCGGTAGATGAAGATCCGGTCTGGGTCGTGCCGTTGACTGATCTCCGCCAAGGGACCCACGCTGGCCTGTCGGCCCAGCAGATCGTTGATCCGCCCCATTTGCAAACAGGCTCCATGCCATAAAACCAACGCCCCCCCCGCCATCAGGGCAATTCTCCAAACCCCCTCCTGCCGGCGCAGCCAAATGAGCCAGTGTACGATCAGCCCCACCGCCAGGATCGTGGCCACTAGCAGGTAGGTAAACGAGGGAAGCGCATCCTTGGCCTCTTCCCAGAGGAATGGCACCAAGGCCAGCCCCGGTCCCCAAGCCAACAGCAATCCCAAGGCCACGCACCACCCTGCTTTCTTCCAACCGTCGTCCCCCGGTTGATTCAGCCACCAAGCCAACGACAAGGCCAAAGGTGAAAAAATCGGAAGAATGTAGGTCAGGAGTTTAGAACCGCTGGCACTCACTATTAGAAAGGGAATCACCACCGCCGCGCCCAGCGCCCACTGGGGGGCGGAAAAGTCCATCTGCCTGAACTTGCGCCAGACGCGTACGAGCAACCCCGGCAGGAAGCCGATCCAAGGGATCGTTCCCACCGCCAGGACCGGTAGAAAGAACCACCATGGCTTGGCCCGCCCGTGGGTGGTGCTGGCAACACGATCCCTCAGCTCATACCCGACAAAATACCCCCACAGTTCGTGGTATCTTAGGCAAACCACCACGAACCAGCTCAGCGAAACCGCCACCATCAGCAAAATTCCCGCACTCCACGGCAACCCCAGTCGCTGCCCCTCTTTCCGGGTCGCCCGGGTCCAGGCCAACGCCGCCACCCCGGGCACCACCCACGCCATCGGTCCTTTGGCCAAAAACCCCAGCCCCATGCACAGAAAAAAAAGGATGCCATACTTCCGAACCTCACCCGCGGTGGCGACCTGGACCAGACAGGCCAACGCCGCCGTGATCCAGAAGGTCAGAGTCATATCCAGGGTGATCTGCCGTCCCAACGCGTACGGCTCCACCATCGAGGCCAAAATCAGGGCCGCACTCCATCCCACGGCTCTTCCCGCCAACCGCCACCCCATCCACCCAGTCAGCCAAATCACCCCGAAAAACCCCAAGGCCGAAGGCAACCGCGCCGTCCACTCCGAAACTCCGAATATTTTGTACCCGATCGCATTCACCCAGTAGACCAGCGGGGGCTTATAAAACTGCTCAATCCCGTTGAGGTGGGGCACCAGGTAGTTGCCGTTCGCCGCCATCTCCCGGCCGATCTGAGCGAATCTCCCCTCATCCGGCTCGAGGAGTCCAAACGAGCCCAGAAAAGGAAACGCCACGCACGCCGCAAAAATCGCCAGCCCCCACCGGTCGA
>RFWS01000021.1 GCA_009921985.1 bacterium
ATTTTAACTCATTGCAAATCAACGGCTGAAAGTTCGATTCCTGCCATACCCTACACAGACAGGTTGTAAATTTGTTGTAAAAATTTTGGCCCCACCGGAGAGCTGCCTGTGCCACCGCAATCGGCAGTCAAACACCATCGTGGACCAGCCCCTGCCGTCTCAGGACTTTTCGGCGAAGGACTTCAGGCGATGCAGAACCCCGCCCCAGAAGGTTTTGCAATACGCCAGGTGTGGGTCGTCCTTGGAAAACTCTCCATCCTACAGCGAAACCTCGGTCCGGCCATCGGGCAGATCCGCCAGCTTGCACTTTCTTGGGGTGGAAGGGGTCCCCCATTTTAAGCTCACGTTTTTTCCCTACTCATCATCAGTCATTTTTTTACCCACTTTTTGGCCAACTCTTTTAAGTCTTAAAGTATTTTATTGCAATACTTTATAAAAGTTATGTTCCGAGCGCTCTAATGGACACACCTATTGTAATTTTACAAACCCCATGCAATTTATGGTTATCTATGTCCCTTTTTCGTCATCTGCTTGGGGGCGGCTTGCTCCTGCTTTGCAGCGGTGCGGGTCGTGCTGCACCTGTCTCCCTGCCTTCCAACGCCATCAACTCGGTCAACCGGACGGTGCGAATCCAAATGACCGGCTCCAACGGGGTTCAATATTTTGTCCGCGGCTCAACCGACCTGACGAACTGGCCACTGATGCAAACCAGTCCCGTCACCGGGATCGGTTCCCCCGCGGAAGTCGATGTGTCGATGGGTTCCAGCATGCCGACGCGCGCCTTTTTTCGGATCGAAAGCAATTTTGAGCAACGGGCACGTCTCTTTATTTCCAATTACCAGCGCCAACTCAACAACGACGGCCCCACCACCCTCTCCGTCAACGGGGTCAGCGTCCAAAACACCGTTACGCTGACGGAAGACGCTACGAACAACCAGATTGTCATCACCGGCAACGGCGTACCCAACTACACCCCCACCATCCTGGGCTTTAACGTCACGGACGGCTGGAACACCGCAGTCTCCGGCGGCCTGCAGACCTTCAAATTCAGCGAGAACAACGGCGGGGCCACGGGCGGAAACAATCCCAACCGCATCGTGGTGGCCACGGAAACCTTCCGCATTCCCCTCAACCCGGTCAATAATGCCACCGCCACCGACACCGCCCTCGGCACCGTCGGCGTGGCGGTCAACGGTTTGCCCATTTACAACCCCTTTGAGGACGCGAACCAGACGGCCGCCACAGGGCGGATTTTTTCCGGCTGCTGCGGCCACCCTCAGTTAACGGGCGTCTACCACTATCACAAATATCCCACCTGCCTTCGCTTCCTGAAAGGCGATGTCTGGCAGTCGGAAAAGGAGAAGTGCGACGAGCTCGACTCCCTGATTGCCTCCGGAGGCCACTCCCCGCTCATTGGCTTCGCCCTGGACGGCTGGCCTGTTTACGGCCCTGTCGGTTGGAAGGATACCAACCGGGCCAGCAAGCTCCTCAAGAGCAGCTACACCGGGGCCAACGATGCCTACGGCAATCCTTCTTATGTGGCAGCCAGCGGGGATCTCGATGACTGCAACGGCCTGGTCTCGCCCACGCCGGAGTATCCCGAGGGGATCTACCACTACGTGATGTCGCTCGAGGCCAACACGGACGGTACCGTGAAGCGGGAGATCAGCCCGTACTTCGGCTACGATATCCGGAGTACCCTTAACAAACACGGCCTGATGCCTTCCGGTTGGACCAACGACACCACTTACGCCAACGCCCTAAAGACAGGCTTCACCCTCAACGGAGTGGCCATCGCCGGCACCGACAACGCCTCCTTCACCACTTTTTACCAGTTCGTCACTAACCTGGTCGCAGTCATGAACGCCAATGGCATGTCCGCCGTGGCCAACGAGTTCCAGACCATGAAAATCTCCTACCCCTTCACCATCCGCAAATATCGTGGCACGCCCTCCAACGCCGCTGGCGGCGGGGGCATGACCGGAAACGGCGGCGTCACCGCCGTCTCGCCTTCTAGCGGAACTCGTGGTCAGTCCCACTTCGTCACCATCACCCTTCAAGCTGTTACCGGCACACCGGGACTTCCTCCCACCAGCGCTCCCATCACCACGGCCACCGTCGGCGGCGTTGCCCTCACCTCTCCCACCCGCGCCTCTACCACCACCGTGACGGGAACCCTCACCCTTCCGTCCGGCACCGCCACCGGCGCCAAGGACATTGTGGTCACCTTCCAAGGCCCGGCCGGTCAGCCGGCCCCGACCTACACCGCCACAGGCCTTTTCACGGTCACCGCCCCGACCCACTCCGACGGGGCAACCGGTTACTCCACCTGGACTAACGGATCGACGGGAGGAACCGGTTTCGGAGCTTGGACACTTTCCACGACCGGACCAGCGGCCACGTTTCTGGCCGGCACCACCGACACCAACATGAACGTGGGCACGACCAGCGGATTTGGACTCTGGGCTAACACCGGCGGCACGGCCGTCGCCTCGCGCACGATTACGAATCCGCTGGGTAACGGCGACAATTTCACCATCCGCTTTGATAACAACTGGGTGAGTACTGGGGGCCAGGTCGGGTTCTCCCTCGCGGACTCTCTGGGCAACGTCCGCTTCCGCTTTTATTTCGTCGGTGGGGAAAGCACCTACCGGATATCCGACGCGACTTCTGGGCGAACCACCACGATCCCGTGGACCGATGCCGGCCTGACAATTTCTTTCACGCAAACAGCCTCAAGCTCATACAGCTTGGCCGTAGGCACCAATATCGTCACCGGAACGCTGGCCACGGGTGGGGCTATTTCTCGTTTCTTGATCGATAGCACCGGTGCAGGGCCGGACGGAAACTACAACCTCTACTTCGGCGAAATCACCCTAACCGACGTTCCTTAAATTCAGCGATCCTTTAAATTATCCAATACAAATCAGCAAAAACCCAAAATCATCCGGCGCGGGCGGCGGAGTATTATGAATGGGACGTGGTTGAATCATGCCGATTGCTGATCTGTTATGAAGTCTATGGGGGGGGCTGGTAGCACACTTCCTTGGGGCGGAAGTAGTCCCGGTTTCAAATCCCTGTGGCACGATGAGCTAATGGGGGGAGTTTGTCATCGCCCCCTCGGATTGATTTATGTTCGCCGTCGAAATCGGGAATCGAACTCGTGGTTCGATTATTTTTGGCCAAGTTTGTTGTAAGAAAGTGTTGTAAAACGATATTTTTTCGAACTTTTTACATCGCAAGTGAATGATCACCAGATAGATGGTGCGGCTGGAGGGAATCGAACCCTCGTGTCTAGCTTGGAAGGCTAGCGTTCTACCATTGAACTACAGCCGCTCAAAAGAACCATGCGCCGTAGAGGATTCGAACCTCTAACCTCCTGATCCGTAGTCAGGTGCTCTATCCAGTTGAGCTAACAGCGCGAGAAATCATATCGTAGCTTATTGCTCTTTTCCGGGCAATGCCGGGGAACTCTCTCCCAGCGCCTGCTTCAGCTCCGTAATCCACTCCTCCGTCTTGGGATGATACGGATGGGACTTGAGGATCTCAATCTTCCGGGCCCACGCAGACTCCCGGTCCCCGATTTTTTCCAGATCGTCGGCCCGCTCCCACAGAAGCTCCGGCCGCCTCAAAATCTTGTAGTCATCCGATCCCAGCGTTTTCGCCCCTTTTTCCGCCTGTTCATCCATGGCCGCGATCCGTTGGTCCCATAGGCGCAGGAGATCGCGGCTCTTGGCTTCCCGCAACCTTGGGCGCACCACTTTGTTGAATACCCCGTCCACCGAACCCGAAGCCACCTCCGCTTCCTTCACGCCAGCCAAAAAGCCCTGCAACTGCCGATCCCTCACCAGGCAACTCTCCACCGCCGGCTTTCCGAATTCATCGCCGCTGGTATTCGCCTGCCGGCGGGAGGCGGCGGCACCCTGTTTTTTCCCGCTTTTGGTTTTGGACTCGGGAAGCTCAGCCGGATTTTCCGGAATATCCTTGGACTTGAAAAGATTTTCCCAGTACGTGGCCCACTCCACCGCTTGGGGTGCATCCTTTTCTCCAAGGGCCTGGCGGCAGACCAAGACCAGATACTGGACATGCAACTGCAGTGCTTGGGAAAAATCCAAGGAGGCGAGCTTTTCCTTGTTGTCCACCCTCCACTGCTGGAATCGGGTTTCGCCGTCCTGAGTCCGCCCAAACTCCACATTCCGATAACTCTCCAAATACAGTTGTCCGGCCTTGAACCTGTCCGCCCCTGCCTCAGCAAAATCCCGGACTGCCTTACCGAAAAGGCTTTGGGTCATCTTATCGTTCTTCTGCTCGATCTGCTTGAGTTCCTCCAAAGCCTTCGCCCGGTCCAGCTTGAACTCTTCCGCCCACCCGCTCCCGGCCGTCCAGCCGAGAAACACACAACCCAGAACGATCCCCAGAGCCTGTCGCATCTCCCAAAAATGGAGTCCCGGGGACCGCATGCCACGTTTTTTCACGGGGAACGCTTTTGACCGCTCCCCGCTTTTTTGCGAGTCTTTCCCCTTCCCGGGCGGATACCGAAGTGGCCAAACGGGGCAGACTGTAAATCTGCTGGCTTATGCCTTCGCTGGTTCGAATCCAGCTCCGCCCACTCTCTACCCCGCAGGGGTTGAGAGGATAGAGAAGATAGGATATCGACTGCTTCCTAAATCCGATATCCCATACTCGAAACACGCTTCCCACTTCTTCGCTGATTTTCCCCATCGTGCGTTCGGCCTCCTTGGTCTGGCAGGTCAGCCTGTCTACTACCAAAGGATGCCCTTTGAGCACCACCGCCAGCCCTTGGCCCCACACCACGTCTTCGTCTGGCGCATCCTTGCCCACTTCGGCATCGCCATGGCGATTCTGGGAGTCACCCTCCTCATCGGCGTCCTCGGGTACACGCGGATTGGTCATCTTTCCTGGCCCGATGCCGTGGTGGAGTCCGCCATGCTCATGGGTGGAATGGGGCCCGTGTACGGGCAGGATTTGCCCAGCACGGCTGCTAAGCTCTTCTCTGCAGGTTACGCCCTTTTTTGTGGCCTGATTCTGATCGCCCTCTTTGGAATTATCCTTGCCCCCGTATTTCACCGCATCGTTCATCGGCTGCACTTTTCGGAAAAATAATTTCCCCGATGAAGGACAAATGGATCCAACTGGCCCTGCGCCTGGCTGATGCCACCGCCCCCGCTAGTGCCGACCGCTATCACAAGGTCGGCTGCGCCGTCCTCCGCAAAGAGGGTAGCGTCTGCGGCATCGGCTTCAACGGCCAACCCCCCGGCATCGACCTCACCGACGAAGAAGCCTCGCACCGCGACTTCCGCCGCCGCCTCACCACCCATGCGGAAAGCAACGCCCTCGCCTTCTGCCAACCGGGCGACCCCTATCTCCTCGCCGTCACCCTGCCCCCCTGTGACCGCTGCCTCGTCGACGCCGTCCGCTACGGGGTGAAGATCATCGTCTGCCGCCCCAGCACCGAACCGGACGCCCACCCCGTGCCGTTTGAATTGGCGAAGCGCTTAAAGGTCGAGTTGAGGGTTGTGAACCCCTAGGGACGAACAGGCTCAGACGGCCCCGTCGTACGCAAACTGTTTCAGGAAGCGGACATCATTCTCATAAAACATCCGTAGGTCCGGAATGTTGTGCCGAACCATCGCGATCCGCTCCACGCCCAGGCCAAACGCGTAACCCGTGTGTTTTTCCGGATCGATGCCCACGCCCCGCAGCACCTTCGGGTGCACCAGCCCGCAACCGGCGATTTCCAGCCACTCCTTGCCCCGGAATAATCTTCCGGGGATCGAGACATCCACCTCAAAGCTGGGTTCCGTGAACGGGAAGTAATGCGGTCGCAGGCGGATCTTCGTCCCACCCCCGAACAGCTCCGCAAAGAAAAACTCCAGAGCCCCCTTGAGGTGTGGCAACGCAATCCCCTCCCCCACGCAAAGCCCCTCCACCTGATGAAAAAAAAGCCCGTGGGTGGCGTCCACCTCGTCCCGACGGTAGCAACGCCCCGGCGCGATCACCTTCACCGGAGGTTTCCTCTTCTCCAGCACACGGATCTGCACCGGCGAAGTCTGGGTCCGCAACAGCCACCGCCCATGCGGACCCGGGGGCAGATCGAGATAGAAAGTATCCGCCTCGTCCCGCGCCGGATGATCCGTCGGAGTGTTGAGCGCGTCAAAGTTATGGTGCTCGGTCTCGATCTCCGGCCCGTCGGCTAACGAGAATCCCAACCGGTGAAAAATGTCCACGATCCGATCCAGCGTCTGCGTCAGGACATGGACCGCCCCGGAAGGGTACGGCCGACCCGGCAGCGTGGGATCAAATTCACCCGGTGAGGCGGAGGCGGCCGCCACTCCCTCGCCCCCTTTCTCTTCCCAAGCCTGTTCCAATGCCTGGCGTAATTTGTTGACGGATTTGCCGTAGGCGGGTCGATCAGCCGCGGCCACGGACTTCAATCCATCGAGAAGCTTCTGCACCTCCCCTTGTCGACCGAGGTAACGGGTGCGCCACGTTTGCTTGGCAGCGGAATTACCGGCAGTGGATAGCTCGGACAGAGCCCGGTCGCGAATCCCCGCGGTGTCGGGGAGAGAGGATTGGGACACGGCCGGTCCCCGCGGATCAACCGCGGACGGCCTGCACCACGGCGGAAAACGCCGAGGGTTCGTTGGCGGCCAAGTCAGCCAGCACCTTGCGGTCCAACTGCACGCCAGCCTTGCGGAGGGATCCGGCGAACGCGCTGTAGGTGATCCCCTGGGAACGAAGGGCCGCGCTTAAGCGATTGATCCAGAGGTTGCGGAAGTTGCGCTTCCTCGTCTTCCGGTCGCGGTACGACCAGTACATGGCCTTCATCCGCGCGTCCTTGGCGTAGCGGAACAGCTTGCTGCGCCGGCCGCGGTAGCCGGCGGCGGCGGTTACCACCCGTTTGCGGCGTTCTCGGGAGGCGGGGGCGTTGGTGGCGCGGGGCATGGAAATTACCTCTTAGCGGAAAGGAAGGTTTTCGGTGATCCGGGCCACATCAGTTTCGGCCAGAACCGACACCTTGCCCAAGCGACGCATCCGTTTCCGGTTCTTGCTGGAGGCAAGATGCCGGCGGCCGGGGCTGAAGAACATGACTTTGCCCCCAGCGGAGACCTTGAAACGCTTGGCAGCAGACTTCTTCGTCTTGCGGCGGGCGATCGAACGGGGCATGGCTCGGTCTCCTGTTAGGAGGGGGTGGGGCTGGTACTGGGGGTTTTCTCGGGGGCATCCTGAGCCTCCTCAGGGACACCGTTTTCGCCTTCCTCTTCCTCGTAAGCCCCCTCGGCTTCCTCGGTGGTCCAGCGCCGGACCCGCTTTTTGACGGGAAGAGGAGTTAACATCATTGTGATGTTTTTGCCAATCAATTTCGGGTCGGCATCCGCCATCCCCACCAGCTTGAGATCGTTGCGGATGGTTTTGACCAGGTCCTGTCCGAGGTTCTGGTGTTGCATTTCCCGGCCCCGGAAGGCCATCACCACTTTCACCTTCATGCCCTTCCAGAGAAACTCTTCGGCGTGCCGCATCTTGGTGGCGTAGTCGTGGGGATCGATGTTCACGTGGAACTTCATCTCCTTCACCTTGGCCGCCAGGTTATGGCGTTTCGCCTCCCGGTCCCGCTTGGCCAACTCGTAGCGGAACTTGCCGAAATCGAGGATTTTACAGACCGGCGGGTTGCTGTTGCTGCTGACCTCAACGAGATCGAGGCCAGCCTGGCGGGCCGCTGCCATCGCCTCGTTGATCCCGACGACACCGAGTTTCTTGCCATCGGCGGCGACGAGGAACACCTCACGGGAGCGGATGCGGTGGTTGGCGCGGTATTCCTGCATCAGGATCGGAGATGGGCCCGGGCGAAACGGGGCGCGTTCAAAGGAAAAAGGAAAGAAACATCAGGGACGACCGGATCGGTCAGGCAACCAGGCCCTCAGGGGCGTTTTCCTTCAAAATCATCAAGTTGAAATAATTCGACCAAAACCCAACGGGAATCAAGGGAAAAAAAAGGCCGGTTTTTGGATCAGTTCCGCTCGCCCAAAACCCTGAGGCGAGCGTAGAATCCCAATTTGGATGAATGCCTGTCGGACCCTGTTTTTTAGCTTGTGGATATGCCTGTTGGCCGGTGTTGATCCCCTTCCCGCCCAGGATACCGGCGAGGCGGCCAAAAAAATCCTCGAGGCTTACAACGCGGGAAAATACGAGGATTGCATCAAGTTGTCCGGTGATTTCATCAAGGCCAACCCCCAGTCTCCCAACCTTCCCAGCGCCTATTTGCTTCAGGCCCGCTCCTATTACAACCTTTCGCAATGGATGGAGGCCATCGCGGCTTACGGCAAGGTCGCTTCCGTGGCTCCCGAAAAAGATATCAAGGAAGAGGCTGCCTTTTTCATCGCCCAGTGCGCCGCCAGCCAAGCCGCCGATACCGGTTCCGCAAAATCACCGGAAAAGAAGAAGGGCCTGGAGGATGCCCTCCAGAAAATCCAAGCCTTCCTCCAAGGCTACCCGGAATCCTCCTCTCGCGCGGAAGCCTTCCTGCTCCAATCAAGGATCAATCTGCTCCTGGGCAAATATTCCGACTCCAGCCACGCCTTGGACGAAGCCCGCAAGGCCGACAAGGACAAGGCATTCACCGACGAGATCGATTATATGCAGGCCTTTGCGGAGGCCCGCCGGGCGGACGAACTGCTTGCCGATTTCAAAAAAAACGAGGCGGACGCTGCGTTGGCCCGCGCCGGGCAGATTTACGCGAAACTGGCTAGCTCCGGCAGCCCGGCCTTAGCGACCGAGGCCAATTTGCAACTGGCCAGCCTGGATCTGGCCGCACGCCGCTATGAGGAGGCCATTGCCCGGCTCCGCACTGTCTCGGGAAAGGACGAACTCATCGCCAAGCTGGATGCAAAAATTGCCCCGCTTCGCGCCGAAGTCGCCCGCGAATCCAACCCTTCACCCGAAAAGCTCAAAAAAATCCAGCGGGAACAGAAAAAAATCGAGGAAGTACGCTCCCGGCCCGATTTCGCTGCCCAAGCCCTCCTCCAACTAGGCAACGCCTTCCTCCAGACCCGCCGGTACGACGAGGCTCGCCTGGTGTTCCGCCATGTTGCCCGCTTTGGGGGCAAGGATTTGGCCGGCCCCGCGGAACAGCAGGTGATTCTCACCTACGCTCTCCAGGGCCGCACGGGGGAGGCGGACAAACGGCTGGAGGAGTACCGTCGAAAATATCCGGATCAGAAAGGCATCGCCGGGCTGGTCGATTACCTGGTGGGGCGGGCTCTGCTGGAGGACGGGAAATCAGACGAGGCGATCAAGCGGCTGGAATCCGCGCAGGACAAGGCAGCCGGAGAACGATTCGCCGACGAGATTCCGCGCTTCATCGCCAACGCCTACCAGAAAGCCGGCAAGGGAGCGGAGGCGCTCAAGTACTACGAAAGGTTCTTGAACGAGGTGACAGCCGGAAAGCGCAAGGTTCCCGACGAAAGTTATGAAAGCACTCTCCTCCTCTACGCCAGCGCCCTAATCACCGAAAAAAAAGTCCCGGAAGGTGTGGCCAAACTGAAGGAACTGATTGGCTCCGCCAAAACCGCCGCGATCAAGGAGGATGCGGAACTACGGCTGGGTTATGCCCTCCGCACGGCCCAACAACCAGCGGAGGCCGCCGAGGCATTCGCCAAGTTTGCCGCCGCTTATCCGGAATCCGCCAACCTCGGCACCGCACTTCTGGCCAGGGGCGATGCCCTGGTCGAAGCCAAGAAAACAGACCAGGCCGTGGCTGCCTGGAAAGATGTGATCAGCAAGAAAAAGGACTCTTCCGTGGCCGTGGATGCATCGGAACGGATCTGGCGCACCTATCTCAGGGAAAAGAAACCTGACCAAATGCTGGCCGCCCAGGAGGAACAGCTAAAAAACTTCCCCAAGGAACCCCGGAATATCGGCGTCTACCTCGCCCGGGGAGCCTCCTTTGCCGAAGCTCGTGACGAGGCGCAGGCGATTGCGGGCTACCGCAAGGCGTTCGAACTTTTCAAGGAGCTGTTCCCCGATACATCCTCCTCCCCTCCGCCCGTCCAGATTTCCGATCTGGCTTTCTCTGCCCTGCAGCGCTCCGCGGACCTGGAAGTCACCCGCGCCAAAGCCCTCGGCACTTACTCCCAACTAGGCGGGGACCAGAAGAAAAAATGGCAGGATTCACTGAACCAGGCCACTGACTTTTACTCGCAGGCCATCCTCGGCTATAGCGCGGCCAAGGTGCCGGATGCTTTGGCCAAGCTTGTCGACGTCACCTTCTTCCGTTTTCAGTCCGGCGAGGCCCCCGTGGAGGATTGTCTCAAGCCCTTCCGGGACCTCGCCGCCAAAGCCAGCGCCAACCCGGGCTTGGTCGCCCAAATTCTTTTTTCGCAAGCCAGCGTCCCCTTCAAGGCCAACCAGACCGGCTTGGCTCTCCGCCTGTATGAGGAGGCCTACAAACAGGCAACGGAAACCAAGGTCTCTCTCGGTTGGCGGGACCTGGAGCGTTTTGGCCAAGCCCTGCTCGGTGCCGGCAAACATGAGGAGGCTCGGCCGATCTTCGAGCGGATCCAAAAGGAGTTCCCCGCCAGCGGTCCGAAGGATCCGAAGCAGTTTGCCCAAGCCTCCGCGGTTTACGGGCTGGGTCTGATCGACTTCAAAGCCGGCCGGAAAGAGGAATCGGAGAAACAGTTTGCCCAGCTCGCCAAGGACTTTCCTTGGTCGGAAAAGCTGCAAGAGGCGAATTTCCTGCGTGGCCAGGCTTTGGCGGAATCGGGGAAATACGACGGCACCAAGGAAAAGCCCGGCGCCTTCGACCTCTGGACCGAGGTCATCGAAAGCAACAAGGCAGACAATGAAACCAAGGCGAGAGCCATGCTGGCCTTCGGAAAGGGATTGGAGGATGTAGCGGCCAAGAAAATTGCCACCAAACAGATTGAGCAGGGCGTCGGCAAGCCCCCCCTCGATCCCCTTGATCTGGCCGTCAGTTACTATCAGAAGGTGGATCTGTATTACGACAGCCTTCCTGAATTTTCCGCCGAGGGTCTGCTGAAGGGGGCCAAAATCCGACGCAGTCAGCAGAAAAACGACGAGGCCCGCAAAATGGTCGCCAGCCTGCTCGAAAAGTACGGGCTCTCTTCCTCCGCTGCCGAAGCCCGCGAACTCCTCAAGTCTCTCCCTCCCGCCTCCGCCCCAGCCTCCTAATTTTTTCTTCTCACTTTTTCTTCATCCTCATCTTCACCCTAATCCGAATTCACCGTGCCTGCCCATTCCCCTGGCCTGCTCGCCCAACGCACTCGCCGGATCATTGCCAAACTAAAAACAACTTACCCGGATGCACATTGCGAGCTCCGCCACTCCAACCCCCTCGAGCTCCTCATCGCCACCATCCTCTCTGCCCAATGCACCGATGAGCGGGTCAACAAAGTCACCCCAGCCCTCTTCGCCCGTTGCCGCACAGCGAAGGACTATGCCGGAATTTCAACCGCGGAGTTGGAAGGCTTGATCCGCACGACCGGGTTTTTCCGCGCCAAGGGCAAATCGATCCAGGGTTGCGCCCAGGCTCTGCTTGAACGGCATCAGGGCGAAGTTCCGAGAACCATGGAGGAACTTCACCGCCTGCCCGGAGTCGGAAGAAAGACAGCCAATGTGGTTCTGGGCAACGCTTTCAGCCTGGCGGAGGGAATCACGGTCGATACCCATGTGGGCCGTCTTTCTCGTCGGATGGGCCTTACCCGCCAACACGACCCCGTGAAAGTGGAGCAGGCTTTGATGAAAATTGTGCCCAAGGAGGACTGGACTTTATTTTCCCATCTTTTGATCTGGCACGGACGCCGCCAATGTTCCGCCCGCAAGCCTGACTGCCAACACTGCGAAATTAAAAATCTTTGCCCGAAACGCGGGGTCTAATCCCTTGAGAATCTCCAATCTCGGCAGGATCTGACGTCACGGCAGGCCGATCCCCCCGCCCAAAAACGACCGCTACGGTATCGTCGCCTCGACCTTCAAAAATCCCCGGCCCGTTGAGGTGGGCAGGGTTGCCTCATACCGCTTGTAGCCTGCTGGGACACCGTTCGTATCCGCGGAAGGCTGTGGCGTGATGGAGTTTGTGAATCCGCCAGCCAGACTCGTGGCCGCTTTGACGGCGTAGGTGATCCCACCCGTATCCCTCTGCAGGAAGGTGATTTTTACCTGGTTGGTGGTCTGCGCCAGGCTCGCCAGACTTCCCCCAGCGTTGGTCGGGTTGAGCCCGTAAGCGTATTCCTGCGCGTTGCTCCAACCATCCCCGTCCGGATCTGCACCGGAACCGGCATTGGCCCCGCTCAAACCGTAATTCCCCGCCCAACTGACCATCGGGTTTTCGTTCACCGTCACGTTCACCGTGGAAGTGACCGTGTTGTAATTGGCGGTGTCACTGGGCATGAAGGTGACGCTCTGCGCTCCGGTGGCACTCGGGATCGAGGAAAGCGAGGTGAAGGCAAAGGATCCCGGCACACTGGCGGTTCCACCACTCAGACTAGAACTGCCCAGAGACTGCCCGGAGGAGATGGCCGAAGCGGTGGGCCATGCGGAAATCACCGGTGTGGCCGGCCTTGGTCACCTGCACCGTCCGGGTGAGCGTCTGGCTCACATTGCCGGCCGCGTCGGAAACCACGTAGCTGAACGTGTAGGTTCCCGCCGACCATCCGACGGAAGCCACCGTGTAGGGCTTCATGACTTGGACGTACGGGGACAGGTCACCGTCCACGGCGTCCGTGGCCGTCGCCCCGGGATCGGTAAAAGCAGTGCCGTAGGCCACCTGAACGGTGTTGGATCCGACCAAGGTGATCAGCGGAGGCGTCTGATCGGTCACGGAGACTGTGCGGGTGGCCGTGCTGCTGTTGCCGGTCGTGTCGGAGGCGGTGTAAGTCACCGCATAGGTCCCCACCGTGTTGGGATTGACCGGGTTGTTGGTGGTCACGCTCCGGCTGCCGTTAACGGCATCCACCGCCGTGGCTCCGGCATCCGTGTAGGTGCTGCCATGGGCAATCGTCAGCGGGTTGGTTCCTGCCACGGTGATGACCGGCCCGTCCTGGTCCTTGGCCCGTAAAGTGGTGATAAAGTTGCTGTTACCCGTGCTATTCGGGGAACCAAAGACCAGCGTACTGGAGGTTCCGGTACCGGTGCTGGAATAGAAGTCAGAGAGCAAGGCGTTGCCGTTGGAGGCCGCCACCATGGTGCGACTGCCGCCATTGAGGCTCTGGGTGTTGACCATCTTCTTTCCCTTGAAGTTGTTGTACTGCGTGCCGGGACTTCCCACCCCCAGAAGGTGGATGCCCCCCGCCACGCCATCGGAGCCGGCATCGGAGGTCTTCACCATGACCATTTCCGTGTTGCCCAAATCAAAACCCCCGTTGACCGTGGTGAAGTAGGCGGCGTTTCCAAGATTCACCTGAAGAACGAAGTCAGATGGGTCGAAATCCTCCGCCGTACCTACCGCGGCCGAAAGCACAATGAGGGTACCCGCCTTCACCCGGGACCACAGGGGCACGTCGTTGAATACGTATTTCCCGCCCTGGTCACCCCCCATGTTGGAGTTGTAATCCTTGACTGTCATGCCCCGCAGATCCACGGGGGCGGCCCCGTTGGTTTGGCCCGTCACCAGCAACTCAATCTTGTCGCTGGAACTGTTGTTCCAGAATTTGTTGATCACCACGTTGAACGGAATCGCATCCTGCTCGGCCTGGGTCATGGTGCGAAGCCGGTAGGTGCCCGTGGTGATCCCGTTGCTGTTCGAAGCGGTGACCGTGAAAAAGTTTGTCCTGGCAACGTTGGTGCCGGTTCCGGAAATCGTCCCGTTGGAGCTGTTGATGCTGTAGCCCGACGGCAGACCGGAGGCGCTGAAGACGTAGGAGGTGTTGGTGTTGGTGCCCCCCACGGTGACCTGGGTACTAAAACTGCTGTTGGTGTAGACCGAACCACTCATCGGGGAAGAGAAGGGCGGCCCCGCTGCCTGAACCGTTCCGCCCAAGGCCAGAACCTGGTTGCTGGCTCCTCCCCCGGAGTGAAGCACCGAACCGGTCAGTGTTCCTACAGTTGCGGTATTTTTGATGCGGACATAGAGGGCCGTGTTGCTCAGGGTTCCCCCACTGGGAACCAGGGTGAGAGAGGCGGCAAAGCTGTTGCTGTTGGTTCCGATTTCAAAGTTGGTCGAAGAG
>RFWS01000201.1 GCA_009921985.1 bacterium
CCCGCCCGCACATCTCCCCATCCCCTTGGTACTCCTCCACCTTGCATCCCGCCCTCTCGATCTCCCCTTTTCTCGCCTCCACCGCCCGGCGAATTTCTTCCGTCGAAAACTCCGGCCCCCATCCCGCCCCCTTCATCACCCACCGCTCCTTAATCCTCTTCCTGCTGCCCTTTTGCGCTAGTAAAAGCGCAGCTCCGACGGCCCCCCCCGCATCCCCCGCCGACGCCGCCACGTACACCTTCGAAAACGGCGTCTTTCCATAGAGCCGCCCGTTGGCCACCGAATTCTGCCCGCACCCTCCGGCAATGCAGAGGTGCGTCCTTTCTCCGGTCAGATCTGCCACCTGATTCAACATCCGGAAATACACCTCCTCGTATAGGGCCTGCGCACTCCTCGCCAGGTCCTTGTGCCGTTGCGTCAACTCCTCCCCCTTGCCTCGTCTGGGGCCAAGCAACTCCTCCAATTCCGGACTGAAGTGGTCCGACAATTCCGGGACGCCGTCGGCCCAGCGATAAAGATTCGATGCCCGGTCATGCCGGAAATATTTCAGGTTCAACTCGTAGCCGGGCCCCGACCCCAGCTTCACCAGCTCCCGCATCTTTTCCAGAAACTTCGGCTCTCCGTACGGAGCCAACCCCATCACCTTGTACTCATCCCCGTAATGCGGGAAACCAAGAAACTGAGTCAGAGCCGTGTACAGCACTCCCAAGGAATGGGGAAAATACACTTTGCCCAGCACGTCCATCTGGCCATTCCGACCACTAGCCCACGCCGTGCTGGCGAAGTCGCCAAACCCGTCCACGCTGACCACTGCCGCATTCTCAAACGGGGACGCCAAATAGGCCGAGGCCAAGTGCGCCTCGTGGTGCTCCACTGGCACCCACTCCGCCCGCCACCCCTGCCCCGCAAACATCTCCTCCAGCTCTCCCTGTGTCCCCTTCACTTTCCCCAGGTTTTTGATCTTTTCCAGTACCAACCTCGGATCGGGTCGATGCCCCAGAATATATAGCAGCCTCCGTATGGCATTCGCCTTCGGCAGGCGGTTCACCGCCACGGCGTCAATATCGGCAGCCTTCAGCCCGGCATACTCCAGGCACCACCGGATCGATTTCTCCGGAAATCCCGCCCAGTGCTTCTGCCTCCGAAACCGCTCCTCCTCGGCCGCCGCCACCAGCTTTCCATCAATCACCAACGCCGCCGCACTGTCGGCGTGATAGGCGTTTAAACCGAGGATCTTCATCGCGTCCGCCTTCGGTTGGAATGAGGGGGCAGGATTAGGATTAGTTTTGCTCTCAATTGATCATTCATCTTAATCCTAATCCTCATCCTAATCCACGCCTTCTCTCGATCTCTTTGGCTATAAGCTTTTCAGCCACAAACCTCTGCCTCACATACTCTCTTCCCGCCCCTCCATCCAAAATCACTCCCTTTCCAAACAGCGTGTAGATCGGCACCAGGATCGGCATCAGCCAACCCAGCCTCCTCAACCGGTCTGCGAGGCTCCATCCCTCCTTCGGCTCAGGTCCGAACAGGAAATCCGCCTCCCGCCTAGCATACTCACGCTGGTTCGCCATCCACCTTTCCATGCTCTTCCGATCATCGTGGTAGATGATGTTGGATAAACTGACTGTTTTCGCTCCTACCCGCGGCACCTGCGTGTGGCCTTCGTCCTCAAACCGGCACTTTTTCCAACGTAAAAGCACCGGTTTG
>RFWS01000202.1 GCA_009921985.1 bacterium
AGGGGCATGATCGCCGCAGGGGACAAGAGGCGCATCGTGGTTTTCTTGGGAGACAAACCAAGGCGCCCAGCTCCATGAGAGCCTGGTTGTGAAGACCGGGATTTTTGCAGGGGACGAGACGGCCGGTCAGGGCACGCAGGGTCGCCACCGCAGGGGTTTTGCCCCGGCGGGCGGTGAGGCGACCGAGAACGCGGGCGACGTTGCCATCGAATGCGGGCGCCGGTTTTCCAAAGGCGATGCTGGCGATCGCGCCGGCGGTATAATCCCCAATCCCGGGAAGTTCGCGTAGAGCCGCGGGATCTCCCGGTAATTCCCGGCGAGGGAAACGGATCGCAGCCTTGGCCAAGGCATGGAGGAAACGTGCGCGCCGATAATAGCCCAATCCCTCCCACATCCGCAGGACCCGAGAGCCGGGAGCGCGGGCCAAGGTCAACCAGGATGGAAAAGTCTGCATCCAGCGTTGGTAGTAAGGGATCACCGTGGCGACCCGGGTCTGCTGGCACATAAACTCGGCGACGGCGGTTCGGTAGGGTGTGGGCCGGGATCGCCAAGGCAGGGGGCGCCGGTTTTTCCGGTACCAGGCGTACAAAAGAGGCAGACAGCGACGGATTTTGGATTCGATGGCCGGAGCCAGGGCAGTAGCTTGGGAGCGCATGGCTGAGACGATGTTTACCCACACCCTGAACGAGGCCCAAGTCCGGCGACTGCAGGAAGTGGCCAAGGAAAAAGGTTTTGAATTCGGGCCGCTGGAGCATGGCCATTTCACCGCCCGCAAGGGAAAATGTGTGCTGAGCGCCTATCGGAGTGGAAAACTGGTGGTGGCGGGCAAGGAGGCGAAGGAATTTGTGGAGTTTGTGCTCGAGCCCGAGGTGCTGGGGGAAGCAAGGCTGGGATATGAAAAGGTGCGAAATCCGGAGATGTATGCGCCGCATTTCGGGATTGATGAAAGTGGCAAGGGGGATTTATTCGGCCCGTTGGTCGTGGCCGGGGTCTATGTGGATGAAGTCAAAGCCGAGCATCTGCTTGCGGCGGGAGTGCGCGACAGCAAGACGATCACCAGCGATAAAAAGATCGGGGAGTTGGCGGAGGAGATTGGGAAAATGGTGGGCTCGGCCCGGGAGGTGGTGACAATCGGTCCGGAACGCTACAGCGAGCTTTACCGAAAATTTGGGAACCTCAACCGGATGCTCGCCTGGGCCCACGGTAAGGTGATTGCCAACCTGCACGGGAAATTGCCGGCCTGTCCCCGTGCCTTGTCGGATCAGTTCGGAGATGCACGCCTCGTGGAAGGGGAACTGCGCCGGCAGGGGGTGGAAATTAAACTGGAGCAAAGGACCAAGGCGGAGAGCGATATCGCCGTGGCTGCAGCCAGTATTTTGGCGAGAGCGGAATTTGTCCGGCAGCTAGCCAAACTTTCGGAGGAAGCGGGCGTAGAGTTGGCCAAAGGCTCCGGAGCCGGCGTGAAGAAACAGGCGGAGGAAATTTTTCAAAAACGGGGACGAGAAAAATTGGCCAAAATATGCAAAACTCACTTTCGGACTTTCGCGGAGGTCGTTGGTGATCCGGTTCCGCCAAAAGTGGAGTGGAAGAAACGCTGATATCAACGATTTGCAGAGCAAAAATCGCTAACTCTTTCTGCCATAAAAATTTACTTGGCGTGGCAACGGAAAATGCCTAATTAGAAGGACATATGGAAAACCTGACCAAAA
>RFWS01000203.1 GCA_009921985.1 bacterium
ACCGTATCGAGGGCGGCATGGGCGGCGCTGGCGGCACTCGAGAGGCCCCGTGCCTTCAGCACCTCGGCCCCCCGTTGTTGCACCGATTTAAGGAAATCGCCCTCCAGCCAGGCCCGGTCACGGATTACCTCGGTGGCAGGTTTGCCCCCAATGCGCGCGTGGGTGAAGTCCGGGTACATCGTCGGGGAATGGTTCCCCCAGACTGCCAGACGATCCACCTGCCCAACCGGCACGCCGGCTTTTTCCGCCAAACGAGCCTTGGCCCGGTTTTCATCCAGCCGGGTCATCGCAAACCAGCGTTCCGGGGGCAGCGCCACACCGCATTGCTTGGCAATCCAGGCATTCGTGTTGCACGGGTTCCCCACCACCAGGACCCGGGCATCTTTCGCCGCTACTTGGGAAAGAACTCGTCCTTGCTCGACAAAAATCTTTCCGTTTAAGCCGAGAAGCTCGGCCCGCTCCATCCCCGGCTTTCGGGGAATGCTACCGATACAGAAGGTCCAATCCGCCCCTTCCAAAGCCTTTTTAGGGTCCGAGGTGGCTACAATGTCTTCCAGCAAGGGATTGGCTGCGTCCCGGATTTCCATGACCACACCCTGCAAGGCCGCCTCGGCGGCGGGGATGTCCAATAACTGCAAACGGACTTTTTGGTGGGGGCCAAAGAGACCTCCGGAGGCAATCCGAAAGAGGATGGCATAGCCAATTTGTCCGGCTGCTCCCGTCACCGCCACCCGAATGGGATCACTCATGGCTTTGCCTTGGCCTCGGCGGATCCGGAGATCCTTTTGGCCTCCCCCGGGGAGGTTGCGTTGGTGGTGTAAGGCTGGAATTTGAAGATCACCTCACCCGGTCGGGCCACGTTCAGGGTGTCTCGGGACATTCTCTCCACGGTAAAGGGGTCGTCTTTTAGGCGACCGGACTCTTCCTGTAGGTCTGCCAGTTCCTGCTTCTTTTGGGTGATTTGGTTCTGCAGAAATTCGGACTGCTCCTTGAGGCGCTGGCCCCGTTTCCAAGCGGGATAAAACAAAGCCAGCACCACCGCCACAGCCAACAAGCCCACCAAAGCATAAGCCCACGGCTGAATGACGCGCCAAAACTGGCCTTTGGCGGCCGGCGCCCCATAACCGCGGGGATCAAACAGCCGAGAGTTGTCCGCCATAGACGGCTTTGGAACCCAGCTCCTCCTCGATCCGGAGAAGGCGGTTGTATTTGGCCAAGCGGTCAGAACGGGAAAAGGAGCCGGTTTTGATTTGACCGGCATTGGTGGCGACGGCGAGATCCGCAATGGTGGAGTCTTCCGTCTCGCCGCTACGGTGACTGATCACCGCCGTGTATTTGGCCGAGCGCGCTAACTCGATGGCATCCAAGGTCTCGCTGAGACTGCCAATCTGGTTCACCTTCACGAGGATCGAGTTTGCCACCTTCTCGGCAATTCCCTTTTTCAGGAACTCCACGTTTGTCACAAACAGGTCATCCCCGACCAGCTGGGTCTTGGAACCCAGCTTCTGGGTGAGAATTTTCCAACCATCCCAATCCTCCTCCGCGGTGCCGTCCTCGATCGAGACGATCGGATACTTTTTCTGGAGTTGGGCATAGAAGTCCACCAGTTCCCCAGCCTTCAACCGGCGCTGGTCGGATTTTTTAAAGACGTACTCCTTGGTTTTTCGGTCGAAAAATTCACTGCTGGCCACATCCAGGGCAAA
>RFWS01000204.1 GCA_009921985.1 bacterium
TTCCCGGACCACCGGCACGGCCGCGTTATAATTGGTGCTGCCGGGCTGGGTGGCCGTAATCCTTACCGTGCGCACGCTGTTGGTGCTGTTGATGTTCGTTCCGCCCCACCACAGGAACCGGATCATGTTGTTGCTGTCCACGATGGCCACGGCGGGATCCGAAGAGCTAAAGACCGGCACCAGACCGGACGCACTGCCATTGGTGGTGAGCGACATGGCGGTCAGGTTGGTGAAGGTTCCGGTGACGAACGGTCCCACCGGATTCGGGAAGATAATATTTTGATCAGCTTTTCCATCCTGCTTGGTCGGAGCGGGGTCGCCCGTGACCGCGTTCGTGCTCCCCACCCCCAACTGACCGCCCTCGTTCAGACCCGATGCCAAGAGGGTGCCGGACTCGTCCAAGGCAAAAGTCTGATAAGCGCCGCCCGCAATTTCCTTGGATCCGAACAAGGCCGGCACCTCAGTGGGGGTGGCCACGGAATAAGGGGAGTTGGTGCTCCGGTAACCCAGTCCTAATTCACCGTTAAAATTATAACCCCAGCCGTACACTTTTCCGTTCGAGGCGATCGCATGGGCACGGTCAAGACCGGTGACCAGCTTGGTGATCACCGTGCCGGCGGGGAAGGTCAGCTTGGTGGGGATGGAGGCGGAAAAAACATTCGTACCCAATCCAAGCTGTCCGGCGTTGTTCAATCCGCAGGCATACACGTCCCCGTTGGTCCTGAGGAAGAGGGAATGCTTGTCTCCCGCGGCAAGCTGCTTGACCCCCGTCAACCCGGAGACCAACCGTGGACGATTGGTCCCGGAAAGGGTCTGATAGCCCAGTTGGCCGGAATTACCCCGACCCCAGGCATAGGCGTTGCCGGCGGAATCCAACGCCAGGGAATGCTCCGCACCGGCCGCGATGGCGGTCACGCTGCTGAGAGCGGCGAGCTGGGTGTTGGTGCGAATCGAAATCGTGGAGACACCCAGTCCCACCTGTCCCGAACCGTTGTCGCCGAATCCATACACCTTGCCGTCGGCTCCTAGCAATAGGCTGTGTCTGGCACCGGCCGCAACCGCCTTGATGTCGGCGGGAATATTGCTGGTCACCACGGTAAAGGAAACCACCCCGGCCAGAGACGGAAGCCCCAATTGGCCGTTGCGATTGGTGCCAGCGGCATAAAGTTTGCGGGCCGCCCCCGTATTTTGCAGAACCAAACTGTGACTGCCGCCAGCCGCCACTGCGATCACCCCGGTTAGGTCCATACCATTTGTGTCCTTGATTTTAACCCCGCTGGTCACCGGGGAGTTGGTGTAACCCAAACCGCACCGTCCATCCGTGTTCACGCCCCAGGCCAGCGCCGTTTCACCTGCCACGGGTACAAACAGAGTATGGTTCCATCCCGCGGCCAGGACCGTCGGCCTATCCGCCGGATTGTTCGGATCGGTTCCTGCCGCCACCTCGGCCGAGTCGCCCACGCCGTCGTTGTCCTTGTCCCCGTCCCGGATCGTCAGTGTGCCATTCTCAAAAGTGATCTCGTAGTTGGCGTGGGCCGATCCGGTCACCGTGATCGGGTAGGTGCCGGGCAGGGAATTCAAGCCGGCCGACGTGGTGACCGTAGGAGCCGGCGTGATGGCCGTCTCGCCCGCCACCAGACCCGTGTAGCTGACCGTCAACGTCGGGTTGGCGTTGCCGT
>RFWS01000205.1 GCA_009921985.1 bacterium
AACCGCCATGCTGGTAGCGTCAGGCTCCGTCACCGAAAGGTTGTTGAAGTATGGCTGAGCCAAATTACCAGCCTGCATGCCAGAGGCGTAGAATCTCAGCTTATCGATGCCTCCATTGGACACGACCACGTTGGTCGCATAGGTGCCCACCCCATCACGGTCGTTGGCCGAAATGCTGATCGTGCTTGAATCCACCCGGGTAAAAGACCAAGTCATGACAGCGGTCCCATAACCAAAGCCCACATCCGTGCCGTTACAGGTGATCGCGGAGGATCCAGCGTTGTTGATGTTAAAAATTTCAACTCCGCCAGAATAAAGATTGAAGCCCTTGTTCCCGCCGGGACCGGAATCATAGTTAATTCCCCATTGGAAACTCAGGGTTTGGCCGACGGCCAGAGAATTGTTGAAGGTTCTCTCTGCATTCGAACTAGCTCCGGATCCGGTTGGATTGGCATATAGACCAAAAGAGTTGACCGCCATGCCGGTAATTCCGCCGTCCGTGGGATTGCCGACAAAATAGCCGCCATATCCGCCCGTCCCGCCGGAAGACCAAATATTCCAAGCCTGAAAACCAGTTCCCTTGTTGGTACCGCTTCCCCATCCGCCGGAGTAGTTGGCGGCGCTGTCATTCGCGATGGTGATCGTTTGAGAAAAAAGCCGAGAAAGGGAAATACCCATAACCAGACAAAGGGCGAATGGGTATGAAATGCGTTTCATAAACTAGTCAATGATAAGTGCAAATAAACCATGAAACATAGGACATCCCAACATGGATTTAATATACCTGGAAAACGATTTTCGCAAATGGAATTTATGAAGAACTGTTCAATAAACTTAAATAAATAATGGAAAACGGCTTGTGACTATAAACAGCCGTGGTTCAACTAAATGTGTCCTACTGGGTAAGATTTTGGCCCCAACTGTAGATATCATCAAAGCCAGAGACGGAGGGGCTGTCTTCCTGAGTTTTGTTTTTTCCTAAGGAAACAGCAATGACCGAGAGCCTTAAATTTTCGTTTCCCGCACTGCCCGTTCCGTACTCCAATCCCCCAGACTCGTTCACATCCATTTTCACGCAGTATTGCGTGCCCCAAGGGTCCAGATAAGCACCGTCCGACTGGGCACCCTCCAAAAACTGGATCAGTTTCGGGTTCATCGGCCGGGGCCAACTGGAACCCATCCCCGTGCCGATATTCTGCCCGGAAAGAATTTTCATAAGATCTTTCCCCCTGCTGGATCCGGTTCCAGTCGCCCATTTGCTCGGACCATACCAAGCCCCAAATTCACCCGTGGTGTCCGTGGTGATCGGTTCGGTTGCAGGCCAGACGCCATATTCCTGCTTATAAGCCTTCACCGCCGCCACAATCGCCGTCAAATCCCCCTTCGCCTTGGCTTTTTTTGCGGAGTCCATCGCCCGAGGAACTCCCGTGGTGATCAACCCGGCCAACAACCCGATGATGGAAATTACCACCAACAGCTCCGTGAGGGTGAAGGCGTTGCTGTTTTTTCCACGTCTCACCAAACTCTTCATGGAACCAAGATGATTTAAAACTGCGCCCAAGGAAAGCCCATTTCAGAACCTTCCCGATGCATGTTGCGTCCTTCCAGAATTGCCCGCCTGTCCCCTCATGGCATCGTTTAAGAATCCTGCCGGAGTAGCTCAGCGGTAGAGC
>RFWS01000206.1 GCA_009921985.1 bacterium
CCCCGGCGCAGCGGTTCACGGATAAGTTCGGAACCCGGTACACCCAAGCGATCCTGACGCTGAGTTTTATCATGTTTCTGGTGTGGTGGGGGATGGAGGGTTGGATGAGGTCGGGGGTAGGGACGGCCTTTTACAAAACCATGACGCTTTTGGTGGTGGCATCACCTTGTGCGTTGGTGCTTTCCATTCCATCGGCGATTTTGGCAGGGATCGCGGCGGGGGCCCGGAGAGGGATTTTATTTCGCGGGGGAAGTCCGATCGAGCGCTTGGGAACGGTAAAGCGAGTGGCTCTGGACAAGACGGGGACGTTGACCACGGGAGAGATGCATGTGCGGGCGGTGGAGCCGGATCCGGGCTGTACGGAGAAAGAGTTGTTGGAGGGAGCGGCGGGTTTGGCAATGCAGTCACTGCATCCGGTCTCGGTGGCGGTGGTCCGGGAGGCGAAGAAAAGAGGCATGGCGGTGAAGGAGACGGAAGATTTTTCCTCAGCAACGGGAGGCGGGGTCAGCGGCAAGACGTCGGGCGGGGAGGTGTGCCGTTTGGGAAGGCGGAGTTTTCTGGGGGAGCCTGCCTGGGTGAAGTCGAAACCGGCACCGACGCCGGGAGTGACGGAGGTTTGTTACGAGGCGGGCAGGGTGCGAGGCCGGATTTTATTGGAGGACGAGATCCGCCAGAGCAGCCGGCCTTTGCTGGAGTGGATGGAGCGGCAAGGGTTGCAGGTGACGATGTTGACGGGGGACCGGGAGGCGGCGGCGCGACAAGTGGCGGAGGCGGTGGGTCTGAAAGATTTCCGGTACGGGTTGCATCCCTCCGACAAGGTGATGGCCATTCGGGACTGGGTGAAAGCAGGGGAGAAGGTGGCGATGGTGGGAGACGGGGTGAATGACGCGCCGAGCCTAGCCGCAGCGGATATCGGAGTAGCGATGGGGGCGCGGGGGAGCGGGGCGGCCTTGGCAGAGTCGGACGTGATCCTGATGAGGGATCGACTGGAGAGCTTTGCGGGGGCATACGAGCTGAGCCGGCGAACCCGGCGAATCATCCTGCAGAACCTGGTCATTTCTTTGGGAACCATCGTGGTGCTGGTGACGGCAGCGTTGGGTGCGGCAATCCCGTTAACGGTTGGGGTGGCCGGCCATGAGGGGAGCACGGTGATCGTGGTATTGAATAGTCTGCGTTTATTGACCGGAAAAAGGATGGTTGCCGGGTTGCGCGTCGGCGGGGAGAAGGTGTAAGACAGTGTCATGCAATGGCGTGCCATTCTTCTCTTTGGGGCTCCCGGGTCGGGTAAGGGCACGCAGGGTAAGATCCTGGGGTCTATTCCCGGATTCTGTCACTTGAGTTGTGGGGACGTTTTCCGTGGGATGGATCTGCGGACCAAAGTGGGGCAGGCGTTTCTAAAGTATTCCAGCGATGGCAAGTTGGTGCCGGACGATGTGACGGTGGATTTATGGCGGCAGCATATGGCCAATATGGTGACGCTGGGAAAATTCAAGCCGGAGATCGACCACCTCGTGCTGGACGGGATACCGAGGAATGTGGAGCAGGCCAAGCTATTGAAGTCGGACATCAAGGTGGAGGCCTTGTTTCACCTGGTGTGTCATGACCGGGCCAAACTGGAAGAGCGGCTGAAGAGGCGGGCCCTGCGGGACA
>RFWS01000207.1 GCA_009921985.1 bacterium
CGGGAATGAGTGGAGAGACCGTCCCGGGCGATCGAAATTTGCCGGGGCGAATGAAAGAGTGCGGCCAGGTCGAAATCCACCTGCAGGGCGCCGTTGGTTTGGAGATTCAAGGCGACAGGGAGGTTGATGCAGGTCCGCCGTGGATCCCGGGCGAAGTGGTAGGAGTAGCCCATGGGTTTGTCGTTGCCTCGGCGAAAATACCCCTCGAGGGCCAGGAAGATATATCCTCCCTGCCAGTTCCAATGGAGGTTGTTGAAAGCGGGATTCAGCGGGTCGTCAGCGGGGATTTTGGAGATATCGGCGTGGTTGGTGATTTCGTCCGGCCCGACAAAAAAACGAATGGCACGGTAAGGTCCAGCCGGAATACCGGTGAGGCGGAAATCCCAGCGTTGCTTTTCGAGATCCAACCAGGCGTTTTGCCCGGGAAATTCGACCCAACCCCCGGTTTCCTTTTCCAATGCAAAACCGGAGAGAAGTAGGCTTATCCTGGTGAAAGACAGGGTTTCCTTGGAGGAGTTTTCATATCGAAGGGAGTCCGCCACCACAGGTGTTCCGGCAAAATTGGGAAGAAAAACGAATTCGAGGTCGGAACCCTGAAGAGGAAGGCAACCGCTCGCCAGAGCGAGAACAGTAAGAAAGCGTCGTCGCATGAGGCCCTATTTTAAGGGGAAAGAAGGGGTTCTAGGATGAGAAAAAGTGGAGTGGGTTGGAATTCAGTATCCTACACTGTCGTAGGTGGCCATTCCGGTTCGGACAAATTTGTAAAACCTCCGGGGGACGGAGGAGAAGGAGCCGCTCTCCTCGTAGGAGATGCTGTTGTTGGTTGCAACGATGGACGAGGCAAGAGTGGGCCAGTTGGTGTTGGTGCTGCTCAGATCGTTGGTGGCGTAAATCCGGTAAGTTCCCCCTTCGACGGCATTCCAGACCAAGGTGACTTTATTGGTGGAGACCGCCAAGGGGTTGTTGCTGCGCCAAGTCTCCACCGTGTTGGTCGCACCCTTGTAGTAAAGAGTCAGGGGAGTGTCAGCATTCATGACCGTGAGGGTGGTGGAACCGCCCGACGGGGTGGCCATATACCAGCGACCCACATTGTACGGATACCAAGGGGTTCCGTCGGCCTTGATCGAAACGAAATAGGCCCAGGTGCCGTTGGGAAACTCGGGGGTGACGCAGTAGCGGGCGTTGTATTTGTTCAGGTCAAAATGGACTCCCTGGGTGTAGCCAAGATCGCCCAGGTAATCGTAATCCTCGGCATAGTGTCCGAGTTCGTAGGTGGTCGAGACGTTGGGGCCCCACTGCCCGGAGGTCAGATTTGCTTTGTTTTGTGCCTGCTGGGCCCAAAGGGGGAGACTTTTCCTGCCGGTGCTATTGAGATTCGTCGTATTGTTACTGCCGTCGCGATAGACATAACCGGAGATCATGCGGCGAACCCCGCTGGCCGGATTGGTGGGGTTCGAGTAGCCGTAAGGGCCGTAGAGCGGTAGTCCGTCATTGATCCAACCGATGATCGGAGAGTGTCGGAAGTTGGTGGTGGCGGTGTTTTCGGCATAAGCCTTGCTGTTGGTGTCGTAATTAATATTGTCTCCCAGCAAATACCGGACTCCGATGGGATTGGCGTGGGCGTGGTACTGGCC
>RFWS01000208.1 GCA_009921985.1 bacterium
GCCCTGGAGAAGCGCAAGGATCCGGTCCGGCAAGCGGCTGGCGGCAGGCATGGAAGATAGGGCATAATGGAAGTTTGCGCATATGAACATCCTATTCGTGGCAGCGGAGCTGGCCCCCCACGCCAAAGTGGGCGGGTTGGCGGATGTGGCTGCGGCGCTTCCCCAGGCGCTGGCGGAGGCCGGCCATGCGGTCAGCGTGGCCGTGCCGCTGCACCGGGGGCTGAAAAAATCCGGGGAGTTTCGTCGCACTCATCTTGAGTTGCAGGTTCCCGTGGCCAACGGGACGTGGGCCACGAGAGTCTGGCAGGGCCGGCGTGGTGGCGTAAGCCTGTTTGGAATCGAGCGGGAGGAATATTTCGACCGGCCCCACCCGTACGGGGAAGGCGGGGGCGACTATCCGGATTCGCTGGACCGGTTTGTCTTTTTTTCCAGGGCGGCGGTGGAACTCGCGAGGTATATCGATCCGGTCCCGGAAGTTTTGCATGCGAACGATTGGCATACCGCGCTGATTCCAGCCCTGGCCGCGGTAATTCGCCTGCCGATGCGCTCCGTCTTCACGATTCATAATTTGCGATACCAAGGGGAGTTTCCCTCCTCAGAATTTCCGAAGCTGGGATTGCCGGCGGAGATGTTCCGTCCGGAGACGCTGGAGTTTTACGGCAAGGTGAATTTGCTTAAAGGGGCGGTTTTGCTCGCCGATGAGGTCACGACGGTCAGCCCAAGTTACGCCCGGGAGATCCAGACGGAGGAGTTCGGGCACGGTCTGCATGAAGTGCTCAAAGGACGGGCGGCGCACGTGACGGGGATTTTAAACGGCATTGATGAGGAATCGTGGAATCCGGCGGCTGATCCGGCTTTGCCGAGGTCTTTCCGATCCAGCGCCCAGCAAGGCCGGGAAGAGTGCCGGGCGGCGCTGGAGGCGGAGCTGGGGTTGGAGCCGGCCAACGGCCGGCCGATTTTTGGAATGGTCACCCGGTTGACCCCAGACAAAGGGGTCGACCTAGCCTTGGAGGCCGCGGAGGGGTTGGTGGCCAAAGGGGGGAGGCTGGCGATTCTGGGCACGGGTGAACCGGGGTTGGAGCAGGCGGCCCATGATTTGGCGAAGCGGTTGCCGGGACGGGTGGCGGTCCGCCTGGAGCACCACGAGGAGCTGGCCCGGCGGATCTTCGGGGGCACCGATTTTTTCCTCATGCCCTCGCGCACGGAGCCCTGCGGGCTCACCCAGATGTATGCGATGCGGTACGGCGCCGTTCCGGTGGTGGCCGACACGGGCGGACTCCATGACAGCGTGGAGGCCTGGCACGGTTCGAAAAAATCGGGATGCGGGATCCGTTTTCCGGCGGGCACGAAAGCTGGGATTCGGCAGGGGCTGGATCAGGCCTTGGCGTTGTGGGACGAACCCGCAATGATGAAGACAGCCCGCCTTCATGGGATGAAACGGGACTGGAGTTGGGGCGCGGCGGTGCCGGCCTACGACCACGTCTACCGGTCGTCCGCCGGGCTTCCCTCCCCCGGGAGGAAGAAGAAGACGAAAGGAACCTTGGCATGCCGGAACTGAGAAAAGACCCCGTGGTGGGGCGTTGGATCGTGTTCAGCCCCGAGCGGCAGATCCGCCCCGAGC
>RFWS01000209.1 GCA_009921985.1 bacterium
TTCGGAACACCCATGGCTTCAATTCTCCCTTTTGAGCCGGTCCAAATCCCGCCAGACCGAAGCCCGTCGTTTTTCAGCGAAGTCGTCCTTGCCGGGGGCGAAGACTCGCCCCGAGCGTGGGCACCGACCCGCGCTGTCCAACTCGCAGCGGGGTGCGAGTGGAAGGGCAAGAATGATGTCCTCCCGGATGAGGGGAGTCAAGTCGGCCACCGCCTCATCTGGAACGCTTAAAATCTGACAGAAGTCTTTGATTTCCAGCTTCCAAGGGATGGGGTCAAGGCAACGCGCACACTGGATTTGAAAGGATGCCCCCAAGGTGCCAGTGACTGTGATTTCCGAACCAGTCCGGTTCACCTGAAATGAGTAATCGACCTGGGTCCACCCGGCGATGTTCTCTGCCGGGATGGCGTAGTCCGACACCGGCAGCGATCCCTTCAGATCGAGCCCACCCTCCGGAATCGCACGTGGATCGATCTTCACTTCTTGCCGAACTTTTTGTGCAAGGCCTTCACCACGGCCGGCGGCACAAACTCCTCCAACGGCGCGCCGAGCCGGGCTAATTCCCGAACCAGATTTGAGCTGAGGAAGGCCAACGTCTCCCGCGGCATCAGAAAGACCGACTCCAGTTCCGGATGGAGACGCCGGTTGGTCAGGGCTAGCTGGAACTCATATTCAAAATCGGACACGGCACGCAGACCACGGATGACCGCGACGGCCTTTTCCTTTCGGGCGAACTCCACGAGCAGGCCCCGGAAAGAAGCGATACGCACGCGATCGACCCACGATTCCGAGCCGATGCATTCCTTAATGAGTTTCACACGCTCGTCCACAGAAAAGGCTGCATCCTTGCCGCTGTCCTCCGCCACGGCGATGACTACTTCGTCGAAAATTCGGGCGGCTCGGGCCAGCACATCCAGGTGGCCCAGGGTAATCGGATCGAAAGTGCCGGGATAGACGGCGCGTTTCATAAACCTAGATTCTCGGGGAAAGGTGGCCGTGAGGCAAATGCCTTCGGCTTTAGGAGCGACGTGCCTCGACGACTCTCGGGCGGGAGGTGAGATCCGGATGAACGGTGACTTTGCTGAAGCCGGCTTCCCGGGCCAGAGCCGCCACTTTCAGAGCTTGCTCGGGGCCGCACTCCAGAAGTAGAGCCGGGGCAAGGCGGAAGGCTTGAGGGATCAAGCGGCGGATTAAATCCAACCCGTCCGCACCGCCTTCCAGCGCCAAGCGTGGGTCGTGCCGAACCTCCAGCTCCGCGGATTCGATTTCGGCAGGCGTCAGGTAAGGAAGATTTGCCGTGATCAGGACCGCCGTCTCCGTGATGCCTTGCAGAAGATCGCTCTTTTTCCACGTGACCGAAGTCCCGGTCGGCGGCGCCGAGGCGGAAGCCACCGTGTTTTCGGCCGCCAAGGCCAAAGCCTGGGCTGAGATATCGAGGCCCAGATACTGAAAGGCCGACTGTTTTCGGGCCAACGCGAGCGGGATGGCGCCCGTGCCGGTGCCCACATCGATCACTAGCCCTGGCGAAGATTCGGCGAGGATCTTGGCGGCGTGTTCGACAAGGATTTCGGTTTCTGGTCGGGGAATCAGCGCCGCCGGCGAGCATTTCAGCGTCAGGCCG
>RFWS01000210.1 GCA_009921985.1 bacterium
GGGCGAGTCCTGGGTGTTGGACATCCCGTCATAACTGGATCCGGTCCGGACGTTGAACTCGGTCAGGACCAGCGGGAAAGGCGTTTCGCCCGAGCCGGCAAAATCCGCAGCGAGATATCCCGCCAGCTTGTCGATATCCTGAATGTAACCCGTGAGGCTTCCGGTGTCGTCCGTGTACATCGAGTATTTCTGGTAGTTGTAAAAGTTCATCAGCAGGAAGTTTGCGTCGCTCGATCCATCCAGTTTCAGATGTCGGTTGATAACCACGTCTTTTCCCCAAGTCTCTGTGCCAGTGTTGTATTTTCCCTCCCCGTTGGCGGTATTAGGTGCATAGATCACGGGAACCACGTTGCGGCCATGCTTGGCATTCATGTCCGCCACCCCGGCCTGAATGGCGTCGGAGCAGATGACGAGGCGGAGCAACCAGTCCTGCTCCGTCAGGCCGGCCCAGTTGTTTGGTTCATTGAACATGGAGAAGCGGCGGATCCCGTAGTCCCGCGAAAGCAGGTAGGCTTGGGCATAATAGTGCTGCCAGATCTCCCACCAACCCTGGTAATCCGTCGAACTCGCCAGGGGAAATGTTCCCGGACTGCACGTGATATTGACCAAAATATCAACCCCCAAACCGGTCAAAGCAGAAAAGGCATTGGCGTAATTGATGTCGTTGCTTCCCGCGGTTGAATTGTAATTGTAGTTGTAGTCCGACCATTTGATGTAAGTGGCACTGTTGGTACCCCCGGAGCGTGCAGAGGCCACGGCGCTGTTGAAGCTGGTGAGGGAGTTGGAGCTGACCAACTTGCGCCCCGGGGAGGTGGATCCTTGCAAATCGGAGGCACTGATGAAAACCCGCGCCGCCTTGACCCCGGCATAGCGGAACCAGTCTGCCGCATCACCTGTCGTCATGAAGTGTCCCAAGTTGTAGCCTAGGAGATTCGGGGTGGTTCCCTCAACAGTGCTGCTTACGGTGATCGCATCGGAGGAGATCAAACTCAGGGTCCGGGTAGCCGTTCCATTGGGTCCCGTGGCGGTGATGGTGATGGTGGTGGAGCCGATTCCCGTGGGAAGCGTTCCGCTCAGGATGCCGGTGGCCGGATCCAGCGAAACGCCAGAAGGGAGTCCCGTGGCGGTAAAGAGCGTCGGCGAATTGTTGGCCTGAATCTGATAAGTGAAACTGGTGCCGGCCGCCCCGGCGACCGTCGAGGGGCTGGTGATGGCCGGGGTGTAAGGCATGAGGTACTGATCGAAAAAACCCAGAGTGGAGGCGCGAACATCGGTGATTTGGTTGGTGTTCGTGTTGTGGGAGCCGGTGTCGTAAAGGTAATAGGAGTGAAGCCCCCCGGGCACCATCTGCACCCCCTGCACCTTGGCTCCGGCGTTGAGTAGGGCTGCTTTGAGAGCAAAATTCTGGGACGGCATGACCTCCAGATCGGCATCCCCGTGGCTCAGAAGCATCGGGGCGGCCGAACTGCTGGCACGGGATGCGGGCGAGGCCGAAAGATAGTTGTTGGTGGGATTGTCCATCGTGCCTGTGCTACCCGGGACCCCGTTGCCGGAAAATTGGTTCATATTGTGGTAATCGGGAATCTGGACGGCACCGTAAAAGTTGGCGGCGCAGGCCAC
>RFWS01000022.1 GCA_009921985.1 bacterium
CTAGCCCTAACGGGGCTCGAACCCGTGCTCCGGCCTTGAGAGGGCCGTGTCCTAACCAGCTAGACGATAGGGCCGTGGAACCAAGTAGGATACCTTCCGCAGAGTCCCGGAGCAATCCCCAAGGGATGTCCGGAATCCGGGGTTATTCCACGGTGACCGATTTGGCTAAATTGCGCGGTTTGTCGACGTCCCGACCCAGTGCCACGGCCGTGTGATAGGAGAAAAGCTGGAGGGGGATCACGTTGAGAATGGGTTGGATCAGCTCATGGGTCCGTGGAACGGAAAAAACGGCATCGGCCATGCCGGCAATCTTCGTGTCGCCTTCGTGGGCGACGGCCAAAACGGGCCCACCCCGGGCCTTGATCTCCTGCAGGCTGCCCAAATTTTTGTCGTAAACCCCGTCATGGGTGGCGATCAGCACGGTTGGGGTCTCCTTGTCGATCAGGGCGATCACCCCGTGCTTCAACTCCGCGCTTGGGTATCCCTCCGCATGCACGTAGGTGACCTCTTTCATTTTCAGTGCGCCCTCCAGGGCAATCGGAAAGTTCGCGAGACGCCCCAAAAACAGCATGGAGTGGGCTTGGGCATACTTGTGTGCGATAGCCCGGATCTTTTCCGATTGCTTCAGCAGGCTGTGGATGTGTTCGGGAAGCCTATCCAGGGCGTTGAGAATCTCGCGCCCGTGGGCGGCGGACAGGGAATGCAACCGACCCAACAAAAGGCTGAGCAGGGTGAAGATGACGACCTGCGACGTGAAGGATTTGGTGGCGGCAACCCCGATCTCCGGTCCCGCATGCATATAGACACCACCGTCACTTTCGCGGGCGATCGTGCTGGAGACGTTGTTGCAGATGCCCAGACAACGGAATCCGCGGCGTTTGGCTTCCCGCAAGGCGCCCAGCGTGTCGGCCGTTTCCCCGGACTGGCTGACGGCGAAGAAAAGCGTCTTCTCATGAACCGGGGAGTCGCCGTACCGGAACTCACTGGCGTGCTGGGTGTCCACGGGGATTTTGGCGAGCGTTTCAATTAGGTACTTTCCAACCATTCCCGCATGCAGCGCGGTGCCGCAACCCAGGACAAAAATGCGCTCCACCTCGCGGAGTTCTTCCGTGGAGAGGTTGAGTCCGCCCAGCTTGGCGGTGGCTTCGTCGGGGTCGAGGCGGCCGCGGAAGGCGCTCCGGACAGTTTCCGCCTGCTCAAAGATTTCCTTTAGCATGAAGTGTGGATGGGCTCCTTTGTCACTGGCCGCCGCCCCGCCTTCAATTTCCTCCACACGGATGTCGGCCTTTTGTCCCAGGGGCGAGGCGACATCAAACCGGTCGGCGTGCAGGGCTACCACTTCCTGATCCTGTAGAACGACGACCCGGTTGGTGTAGGGGGCCAGGGCCTGGGAGTCACTCGCGAGAAAGTTCTCCCCGTTGCCTACGCCGATGACGAGAGGACTTCCGCGGCGGGCTCCCACGACGAGGCCGGGCAGGTCGGAGTGAATCACTGCGATGCCAAGGGTGCCCTGCACCTGGGTCAATGCCTTGCGGACGGCGTCGATGAGCTTCTTTTCCCCCTTCTCCTTGCTGGCCTCAAAAGTGTCGCCGAGTAGATGGGCCAGAATTTCCGTGTCGGTGTCCGAAAGGAATTTGTGCCCGGATTTGGTCAGCTGGCCCTTCAACTCGAGATAATTTTCGATCACCCCGTTGTGTACCAAGGCCAGCTTTCCGGAGGCATCCAGGTGCGGATGGGCGTTGGTGTCGGTGGGAGCCCCGTGGGTGGCCCAACGGGTGTGGCTGATGCCAGACTTCCCATTCACCGGTTTGGAGCGGCAGGCCTTGGCCAGTTCCTCGATCCGGCCGCTCTTTTTACGAACCTCGACTCCTTTTCCGTTCAGAATGGCGAGACCGGCGGAGTCATAGCCGCGGTACTCCAGTCTCCCCAGCGCATCCAGGAGGATGGGTTGGGCGTCACGGGGACCAACGTAGGCGACAATTCCGCACATCGTGCACTTGTTCTACATTTTTACGTAGATAGGGTCAATGAATGAGCCCGACGGGAAATTCCGGTCCAGATCAGGTGATCACGGTGATTTTGGGGGGAGGGGAGGGAAACCGCCTCTTTCCGCTGACCCGTGACCGTGCCAAGCCGGCCGTGCCCATCGGGGGGAAATACCGGCTCGTCGATATTCCCATCAGCTTAAGTTTGAACTCCGGCATTAAGCGCATCTTTCTCCTTACCCAATACCTCAGCTCCTCCCTGCATCGCCACGTTCAGCAGGCCTACCGGTTCGACGACTTTATTCCCCGCGGCTTCATCGAAATTGTGGCCGCCCAAAAAACCCGGGAAGCCACCAACTGGTTCCAGGGCACCGCCGATGCCGTCCGTCAGGGGTTGATTCATTTCGACAACCATCCTCATGAGCACGTCCTCATCCTCTCCGGCGACCAGCTCTACCGGATGGACTTCCGGAAAATGCTCGAACGCCACGAATCCACCGGGGCGGATATCACCATCGCGGCTCTGCCGGTCGATCGCGAGAGTGCCCCGCGTCTTGGGTTGCTGCGCGTGGATGGCCAGCACCGGATCACGGAGTTCGTGGAAAAGCCCAAGGATCCCAAGATCCTCGACGCCTTAGCCGCCGCACCGGGCTTGCCTAAGGATCGTCCGTTTTTGGCCTCCATGGGAATTTATATCTTCCGGCGTGAAGTACTCCGCGACTGTCTGGCCAAAACCCAGGGGGACGATTTCGGAAAAAATATCCTTCCCGCCGCGATCCGGGATCGAAAGGTCGCCGCCTTCCTTTATGACGGCTACTGGGAGGATATCGGCACGATTGGCTCCTTTTACCGGGCCAACCTGGATCTGCTTGCGCCTGTGCCGAAGTTTGATTTTGGGCTGAACGTGGCGCCGATCTACACCCGGGCACGGTTTTTACCCGGTTCCGTGGTGGAAAACAGCCAGGTGATCCGTGCGATCATTTCGGACGGCTGCATGATTCTCCGCAGCGTGTTGGACGATGCCGTCGTGGGGATCCGGCAAAGGATTGGATCGGAGTGCAAGATCCGGCGCTCGATCCTGATGGGGGCCGATTTCTTTGAAACCCCGATCCAACGTCAGGAAAATGCCCGGGCCAATCTTCCGGATGTGGGGATCGGCGGCGGCAGCGTGATTGAGGACGCCATCGTGGACAAAAACGTGCGGATTGGTCGCCGGGTGACGATCCGGGCCTCCGGGAAGCCGGCGGAAATGGATGGGCCGAATTTCTACGTCCGGGACGGTATCGTGATCATTCCCAAGGGTGCGGTGGTCCCGGACGGAACGGTGATCTAGATTTTTAAAAACGTTTGTGTTTTCGTGCCGAGCACGGGATAATTTCTTCAAGTCAGCGGGCGTGATGTAATGGTAGCCTGCGAGCTTCCCAAGCTTGATGCGAGGGTTCGATTCCCTCCGCCCGCACATTCACCCAAGGGGCGAAGGCCGAGGATCCTTTCCGCCTGCTTGGAAGGGAATTACAAGCGTCCGGGACTGTTTGAAAAACGCGCGGTTTGTTTGCCGGGCAAGCGCAAAATTCCCGTGCGTTCTGCCCATTCCGCCCGGCGAACCAATTCCCGCAAAGAAAGCCCGTCCACCGCCGCAGAGTTTAAGAAAGGTTCTGACCAACCCCTCCGAGCATCAAGAAACCGGGCAACGACTCCAAAGGCGCGAACGACCCGGGCGTATTTTTCCGGATCCAACCGTGTGCTGCAAAAGGCGAGGGTATCCTGGAACTCCTTTGGCGTGCGGGAGTGAATCGTAGTTTCCATCGGATGGGAGGACCAAGGATAAGGCTCATCGGGGCGACCCCCTGGATTGCCAAGGACGGGAAAGTGGGAAAACAAGAGCAGAAACAGGGCAACCCGAATGTTCATATGGTCACTCTGGATACGCTCGGCACATCGTCCGAAGGCAAAACTTCAAGTTATTCACCACCCCGCGCACCACGCAGAAGAAACAAAAAGACGTTAAGAACAGTTTCGAGTCGGACGGCATTTGTCCTAGGAGGACAAGGATCCTAGGAATGAAGATGAAGTTTGACCTATGGTTGCCGGCAAGGAGGCTTGCGCGAAGATGATCACAGCTTTGGCTGCTATGGTGGGCTGGGTGGTGGGAGTAGGCGTGGCCTACGCCTTTTTATCGGGTCGGCTCGGTCGGGCGGAAGGGGAAGCGGAGGTCTTGAGGGGGAGGATGGGGGAAGCGGAGCGTTTGCGGCAACAGGCAGAAACACAGGCGCAGGCAGCGCGCGAGGGATTGGCCCGGACGGAGGCGGAACGTCAGGCGGCGGAGAGAGTGCTGCTGGAGACCCGGCAGGAAAAAGAACAGCTCGCAGCCAAACTGCAGACGGAGATGCGGGCGATGGCCCAGCAACTGGTGGCGGAAGGAACCCGGCGGTTGGCGGAAGACAACCGGACCCAGGTGGGGATCGAACTGCGGCCGCTGCTGACCCGGATTGAGGATTTCCGGAAAAGGGCGGACGAGATTCATACGGCCGAAACCGGAATGCAGAGCGACCTGCGCCGGGAGATTCGGCAGATCCAGGCGATGAGCACCCAGCTGGGCACGGAGACCCACCGGTTGACCCATGCCCTGAAAAATGACTCCGGCACCCGGGGGCGTTGGGGAGAGATGGTGTTGGAAAGGACGCTGGAGGTTTCCGGCCTGGAAAAGGGAAGGGAATACAAGACCCAGGAGTCGGCCGACCGAAAGCGGATGGATGCGGTGATTTTCCTGCCGGAGGACCGGGCGGTGATTGTCGACAGCAAGGCGCCGTTGGTGGATTACGAAGCCTACTGCGCAGCCACCGAACCGGCGGAACAGGAAAAACACCTCAAGGCCCATGCGACGGCGGTCCGGCGCTTTATTGATGATCTTTCGGGGAAGAGTTATCCGGACCTGTTGCAGGGCAAGTCGCCTGATTTCACGGTGATGTTCATCCCGATCGAGCCGGCGTTCGGGGCGGCCCTGCGAGGGGACAAGGACCTGCTGGAGTATGCCTTCGAAAAGCGGATCGTGCTGAGTACCCCCAGCACGCTGATGGCGACCCTGCGCACGATCGCAAACGTCTGGAAGATCGAACGACAGAACAAGAATGTGCAGGAGATCGCGCGGCTAGGGGGAAAGCTGCACGACGATCTGGTGAACTTCGTGGAAGACTTAAAGGATACGGCCACGGCGTTGGAGAAGGCCCGGGAGGCGCATGATTCCGCGATGAGGAAGCTGACGGAGAAAAGGGGGAATATCCTGGCAACCGCCGATAAATTAAGGGAATTGGGAGCGAAGACGGAAAAGCGGGTCCAGCTTCCCGGTCATAATACAGAGTGACAGAAGGCGCCCTTCGGGCGCAAAATTAATCCGTGAAGTTACAGGATCCCATGTTGCATCGCGTGGCCCTGGGGATCGGAATTATTCTGCTCATTCTTTCGTGTTTGGTAATTCTGCAGCCTTTTTTTGGCGCCATCCTCTGGGCCGTGATTCTTGCCGTAACTGCTTGGCCGGTTTTTCGCCGTCTGCGAAGCCGTTTCGGCGGCAAAAAAAACCTCGCGGCAGTTGTGACTAGTCTTCTCATCACCGTCTTGTGCTTGGTTCCCTTTACCTACGCCGTTGCCATGACGGCACACGCCTTTAAACCGGTCTCCCAACTGCTGGTGGATCTCTCCAAGGAGGACCTGCCACCGGCCCCGGAATGGCTGAAAAAAAACTCAGTGGGGGAGCTTCTGTATGAAAAATGGGAAAACTCCAGACTGAATCGCAAGCAGTTCATGGAGGATCTTCGGCCGTTCTTAAAACAGGGGGCCACCTGGCTCGCGGATGTTGCCCGTAGTGTGGGCGTGGGGCTTTTGGAGTTTTCCGTGGCGCTGGTGATCTGCGGCTTTTTCTTTGCGCATGGCGAAATTCTTTCCGACGTGGGGAAACGGGCCTTGGTTAAGCTGCTCGGGCCGGAAGGCGGGGATCTTGTGAATCTCGCGGGCAGGACGATTCGAAGCGTCATGCTTGGAATTCTCGGGACCGCCGCTTTGCAGGCAGCCCTGATGGCCCTCGTTTTTTGGCTTTCCGGGGTCAAGCAGGTCATCCTGCTGGGGTTTGCCGGATTTATTTTTGCCAGCCTGCAACTGTCTTGTGCTTTTGTTTGGATCCCGGTTGCGGTCTGGCTTTTTCTCCAGGGGAACGTGCAATGGGCCATTCTTAATACCATGTGGGGAATCGGGGTGGTGGGTTTGATCGACAACTTCACCAAGCCATATCTGATCAGTCGCGGGAGCAATTTGCCCTTTGGCATTATTTTTTTGGGGGTGATCGGGGGGTTTGTCGCTTACGGGTTCCTCGGGATTTTTTTCGGCGCCACCTTGATGGCCGTCGCCTTTCGCCTTCTCAAAGAATGGCTCGCGGGGGATGTGGAGGAACCAAGTTTTGCCGTCGCTTCGCACTCCAGAGCCGCTGGGAAACCAACCCAAAGAAAACGCAAAAAGTCTTTATAAACACTTGCTTTGCAATTACTTAAAAACAAGTAAAAAGTAATTTTTCGGTTGTCGAAAAGGCCTATTTCGGCATCTTCAACGGATGCCAGCCGCGAAGGAAAAAGTTGTCGTCGGGGGTAAGTACGACGCCTCAAAAATCGACAAGCTGGAGGGATTGGAAGCGGTTCGGAAGCGGCCCGGAATGTATATCGGCGACCCGGATGAGAGGGGTCTTCATCACTGTGTTTTTGAGGTGCTGGACAATTCCGTCGACGAACACTTGGCCGGGCATTGCGAGAACATCAAGGTCACGATGCACGTGGATGGATCGATCTCGATCGAGGATGACGGCCGCGGCATCCCTGTAGACCCCCACCCGAAATTCAAAATCCCGGCGGTGGAGCTGGTCCTTACCAACCTGCATGCGGGCGGAAAGTTCGACCAGGGGGCCTACAAGTATTCCGGGGGTCTGCACGGGGTGGGCGCCAAGTGTGTCAACGCGCTTTCCGAATGGTTTGAGGCGGAGATCTCGCGGGACGGGAAGCTGTACCACATTGAGTTTGCCCGTGGAAAGACGACCTCAAAGCTCAGCGTCACCGGTAAATCCAAGAAGACCGGAACCAAGATTACCTTCAAGCCGGATGCTGAGATTTTCACGGACACGACCAAGTTTAAGTTTGACCTGCTGGCCAAACGGATGCGGGAACTGGCGTTTCTTAATCCCGGCCTCTCCATCACCCTCACGGACGAAGGAAAAAGCGGAAAATCGGAAACGTTTCTCTACAAGGATGGGATCGAGGAGTTCGTCAAACAGCTGGCCAAGGCTCGTTCCCCGATTCATCCCAAACCTATCGTCCTGGAGAAGAAGAAAGACGAGGTGTTTGTCGACTGCGTCATCCAGTACTACGACGGATACGACGAGACCCTGTTGCCATTCGCCAACTCCATCCCCAACCCCGACGGGGGCACCCACGTTTCCGGATTCCGTTCGGCGCTGACCCGGGCGATCAACCAGTTCGCCTCGGGCAAGGGGCTGGCCAAGGAAAAAGATCCCAAGATCACCGGGGAGGACACGCGGGAAGGCCTGATCTGTGTGCTGAGCGTGAAACTGCCGAATCCGCGCTTCAACGCCCAGACCAAGGTGAAGCTGGTCAACACGGAGATCGAGGGCGTGGTGGGCAGTTGTGTGTACGAGGGACTGCTGGCCTACTTGGAGGAAAATCCCGGCGTCGGGAAAAAGATTTTTGAAAAGGCGCTAACCGGAGCCCGCGCCCGCGAAGCCGCCCGCAAGGCCAAGGAGACGATCCGCAAGGGCGCTTTCAGCGGAGGCGGGTTGCCCGGGAAATTGGCGGACTGCTCCGAGCGGGATCCGGCCCAGTGCGAGCTGTACATCGTCGAGGGAGATTCCGCCGGGGGTTCCGCCAAGCAGGGTCGCGATCGTCGCACCCAGGCGATCCTTCCGATCCGCGGAAAGCTGATCAACGTCGAGAAAGCTTCGATCGACAAGGTTCTCAACAACAACGAAATCAGAACCATCATCACGGCGGTGGGAACCGGTATCGGCACTGCCAGTGACAAAGAGAAGGCCAAAAAGGGCGAGGAGGAGGCGGAGGCCGGGGGCGGCTTTGACCTGGAGAAGCTGCGCTACCACAAGATCATCCTGATGACCGACGCCGACGTGGACGGCTCCCATATCCGGACGCTCCTGCTGACCTTTTTTTACCGCAAGATGCCCGCCCTGGTTTCCTCCGGGTACATTTATATCGCCCAACCTCCTCTTTTCCTGATCAAGCGGAAGAAACGGGAAGAGTACGTGCAGGATAACGAGACCTTGGACAAGATCTTGATTGAGCTCGGCACGGAAGAAGTCTCTCTCATCCGGTTGTCGGACAAGAAGGCCTTCAGCAAAGCCCAGCTTCTCGACATTTTGGGCTCCCTCCAGGAACTGGAACGGCTTTCCCGGGCGGTGACGCGGCGGGGGGCGAGGTTTGAGGACTATCTGGAAGCAAGGAATCCGAAATCGGGAGACCTGCCGAAATACATCGCCAAGATCCGGGAGGGGAACGAGGAGAAGTTTGAATTTTTCAAGGACGACAAGGAGGTGGCTAAGTTTCGCGACAAGATGGGGATCGAGGACGAGGAAGAGGAAGAGGACGAGAAAAACGGCAAAGAGGAGGCGGAAGCCAAGGGCAAACCCAAGGCGAGGATCTACGAGATTTACGAGGCGGCCAGTCTAGCCAAAGCCTTGCTAGGGCTAGCGAAGAAGGGCCTGGAGATGGAGCATTACTCCGCCCAGGATAAACCACTCTTTGAACTGGTTGAGGGCGAGGTGGAGAAGTCGAATCCCAACCGGACCCCGATCTTCTCGATCGCCGAAATTCTTACGGGGGTGAAGGCGGTGGGGAAGAAGGGGGTGCAGATCACCCGTTTCAAGGGTTTGGGCGAAATGGACGCGAAGGAGCTTTTTGAAACCACGATGAACCCCGAAAAGAGGCAGTTGCTTAAAGTGGATTTGGTGGATGCAGCCAAGGCCGATGAGATTTTCACAACCCTGATGGGTGATGAAGTGGAACCCCGGCGGGTATTCATCGAGGAAAATGCGCTGAACGTGCGGAACCTGGACATTTAACCCCTGGATTTCCGACCCATGGCCCTACTCAAAGAGAGCATTGTTCCGATCAACGTCGCGGAGGAAATGTCGAAGTCGTTCCTCGATTACTCGATGTCGGTCATCATCTCCCGGGCGTTGCCGGATGCGCGGGACGGTCTGAAGCCCTCACAACGTCGGATCCTGTATGCGATGGATGGACTAGGCGTGCAGCCGAATCGGAAGCACGTCAAGTGCGCCAAGATCGTTGGCGAAACGATGGGTAATTTCCATCCCCACGGCGACATGGCCATTTACCCGACCTTGGTGGGCATGGGGCAGTGGTGGGGGACGCGGCATTTGTTGGTGGAAGGCCGTGGAAACTTCGGTTCGATCGACGGTGATCCTCCGGCCTCGATGCGTTACACGGAAGCCCGCCTCCACCATCTCGGGGCGGCCCTCATGGCTGATATGGAGCGGGACACGGTCGACTTCGTCCCGACTTATGACGAGCGGTTGACCGAACCGGTTGTTCTGCCCGCCGCTTTCCCGAACCTGATCGTCAATGGCGGCACAGGGATCGCCGTCGGCATGGCCACCAACATTCCTCCCCACAATTTGGGGGAAACAATCGACGCGCTGTGCGCTCTGATTGAGAACCCCAAGCTGACAGCGGAACAGATTCTCAAGATCATGCCGGGTCCGGATTTTCCGACCGGGGCCCTGATCTGCGGAAAGGAGTCGATCGCTTCCTACTACAAAACGGGGCGGGGCTCGCTGAAATTACGGGGCAAGGTTTCCGTGGAGGAAGGGAGGTCGGGTAAGTCGCAACTGATCATTTCCGAGGTGCCTTACAATGTGAACCCGGAGGAATTGATCAAGCGGGTGGCTGAACTGGTGGAGGAGAAGAAGCTCGAGGGCATTAGTGACGCGCGGAATGAGTCGGATGAGTCGATCCGGATCGTGCTGGAGCTGAAGCGGGACGCAATCCCGAAAGTGATCATCAATAACCTTTACAAATACACTCCGCTGGAAAGCAGCTTCGGCGTCATCATGCTGGCCCTGGACGGGCGCCGTCCAAAACTCCTGCCGATGCGGGAGATGCTGATTTGCTATCTCGAACACCGGCGCGAGGTGGTCATCCGGAGAACCAAGTTTGACCTGAAAGTCGCCGAGGACCGGGCCCACATCCTCGAGGGTTACAAGAAGGCCCTGGCGAATCTTGACGACTTCGTAAAAATCATCCGGGCAGCCAAGGACCGCGCCCTCGCCAAGGAAAAGCTGATGGCGAAGTACAAGCTGAGCGACCGGCAGGCTGATGCGATCCTGGAACTGCGGTTGTATCAGTTGACCGGACTGGAGCGGGACAAGATCGAGGAGGAGTATCTCGCCGTCATCCAAAAGATTGAGGAGCTCAAGAGCATCCTTGCCAGCGAGAAGAAGGTGTATGCGATCATCAAAAAGGAGCTGTTAGAGATCAAAGAGAAGCACGCCGACCCGCGCCGGACCCAGATTGTGAAGGACGAGGGGGAGATCGATGTGGAGGATTTGATCGCCAAGGAGGGCACGGTGATCACCCTTTCCCACGCCGGTTACATCAAGCGCACTTCGGTAACCAGCTACCGGGCGCAGCGACGGGGCGGGAAGGGTGTGATCGGGATGAAGTCCAAGGAGGAGAAGGAAGGAGACGATGCCGGAGATTTCGTGGAGCATCTCTTTTCGGCCACGACACACGATTACCTGATGTTTTTCACCAACACCGGACGGGTGTATGTGGAGAAGGTGTATGAGATCCCGGAGATGGGGCGGACTGCGCGGGGTAAGTCCATCGCCAACATCCTGGCGCTGCAACCGAATGAAAAAGTGGCGGCATTGATCTGCGTGCAGGAGTTTAGTGACAAGCAACACCTCGTCATGGCCACGGCCTCAGGAATCGTGAAAAAGACGAATTTGGCCGACTACAGCAATTTCCGTAAGGGCGGGATCATTGGGATCAAGATCGAGGCGGGTGACGAGCTGATCGGATGCGTTCAGACTAACGGCAAACAGGAGATCGTCCTGGTAACCCAGGAGGGAATGAGTCTTCGCTTCGACGAGGAGCAGTTGCGCGACCAGGGTCGGGCCACCGTCGGTGTCTACGGCATTCGTCCGGAAAAGAAGGACAAGGTTGTCGGCGTGGCGGTGGTGGATGCCAAAGCGACCTTGTTAGTCGTGGGGGAGAACGGCGTGGGCAAGCGGACCTCCTTCGAGGACTACCGCAGCCAAACGCGGGGAGGGAAGGGGATTATCACCATGAAGACCACCGACAAGACCGGATTGGTGGCCGGGGCCATTTCCGTGAAGGAGACGGACGAGATCATGTTGATCACCGTGAAAGGGCAGATGGTCCGCACCAAGGTGAAGGACATCCGGGAATCCGGTCGGAACACCCAGGGCGTTTACATTGTGCGGTTGCAGAAAGGCGACCGGCTCCAGGGGGTGGCCCGGGTGGTGGAGACTGACGACGAAGAGGACGAAGAACTCCCGCTCGGAGCATGAAAAGAGTTTGGGTAGGGTTGATCCTCACGATCGGCCTGGTCTCCGGTTGGGCCGAGGAGCCGCTCAGTCGCATCGGGTTCGGATCCTGCTATAAGCCTGAAAAAAGCACTCCGCTTTGGGGTAAGGTGGCGGAGTTTGATCCGCAGGTGTGGCTATGGTTGGGGGACAACGTGTATGTGGATTTTATCAACGGCCAATACGTCAAATCCAACCTGGAATCAAAGGCCTTTGAGCAAGGCTATGAGCGCATGGCGAAAAGCGAGGGGATGGCCACCCTCAAGAAGCTTCCCGCGGACCACGTTATGGCCACGTGGGACGACCACGATTACGGACTAAACGATGCGGGAAGAAATTGGAGTAGAAAGAAAGAGGCTAAAAAAGCTTTCGTGAAATTCTGGGGAGGGGAGCAGCGATCCGACGGGGTTTACTCCTCGCGGGATTTTGGTCCAGACGGGAAAAGAGTTCGCGTGATCCTGCTCGACACGCGTTTCAATCGGGATGACCCGGGTCCGGCCGGGGATATCCTGGGGAGCGGTCAGTGGAAGTGGCTCGAAGAGGAGTTGAGGCGTCCGGGGGCCGAACTGGTGGTGATCGGATCCAGCATCCAGGTGTTGGCCAGCCAGCATCGGTTTGAAAAGTGGGGGAATTTTCCGAAGGCCAAAGAGCGCCTTTTTCAGCTGATCCGGGACGCTAAGGCAAGGGGGGTGATTTTCATCAGCGGAGATCGGCACAACGGGGAGATCACCTGCCAAAAGGATAGCGGTTCCGGCTATCCGCTATTTGACGTAACCTCGAGCGGTTTAACCGAGGTTTCCTCCCTTCGCGAGGAGGCCAATTCCATGCGGGTGGGGAATCTCGTGAACACGCAAAACTTCGGCGCGATCACCGTCGACTGGTCCCTGCCTGATCCGGTGGTTTCGTTGGAACTTCGTGACGCTGATGGGAATGTCCAGGAGAAGGTCGCCACACCCCTGTCCCAACTTGCCCCGCCGAAGGGCTGATTTAAGTTTTGCCTATGGCCGTTGTCGTCGCTCGTCCGGATTTAAACCTATGGGAGCGTCTCTACCTGCCCGGCATTGTGGGCGGGATGCTGATCACCCTGCGTCACATGGTGCAGACCCTTTGGAGAATGGCCTTTCCCCGGAAGCATGCCGCCCGGCCCGGCATTTTGGAGATGAGTGCCACCGGGCTCATGACGATGCAGTATCCGGAAGAAACATGGCCGATGCCGGAGGGGTACCGGGGCGCGCCCGTCCTGGTGATGGACGAGGACGGGCGGGAAAAATGCGTCTCTTGCCAGCTCTGCGAGTTTGTCTGCCCGCCCCGGGCCATCCGGATCACGCCCGGATCGATTCCCGGAAACGACCGGCATGCCAACGTGGAGAAGCGGCCAAAAGAGTTTGATATCGACATGCTTCGCTGCATTTACTGCGGCATGTGCGAGGAAGTCTGTCCGGAGGAAGCCATTTACCTACGCAAAGAGCACCCCATTTTCGTCGGAACCGACCGGAAGGGGATGGTGCGAAACAAGCAGGAGCTGTACCGGCTGGGTGGAGTATTACCAAGACCCATTCATAAGTGGGAAAATAAGTAGTCGTCCTTTTGGGGAACGGCCCGGACTGACGGTTGTCGTTTATGGTTACGTTCAGGCTTACGAAATCTTTAATTCTTGAGACGAAAATAAGATAACTCCATTGACCGCTGTTGCAGGGGATTTAACCTCACGCAACCCCCGAAAGATCACAA